>NZ_JADBVE010000150.1:0-8135 GCF_020245285.1 Microcystis sp. M31BS1 | reverse complement strand
ATTTCTTCAAGGGAAAAAACAGTCTAAAAACTATCACAAGCAACGGATAAAAGTAGCTAGGCTTCACCTGAAAGTAGCAAGACAACGTAAAGACAACGCAATTAAAGACGCTTTGGCGTTAGTCCAGTCTAATGATCTGGTAGTCTATGAGGCTTTAAAGGTAAGAAACTTAGTCAAAAACCGTAAGCTGGCCAAGTCGATTTCTGATGCTTCTTGGTATCAATTCACTGAATGTTTGAATTATTTTGCCAAGATTTATCGGATTGTTTGTGTTGCTGTTCCTCCCTATTTTACTAGCCAAGATTGTTCAGTTTGTGGGACGAGAGTTCAAAAAACCTTAAGCACTAGAACTCATCAATGTCCCAATTGTAAAACAATCTTAAGTAGTCATGCAAAATTAATTACCTGCCCGATCGAGCTAAAACCCTTACGGGGCAATGATCGTCATGTGTAAATAATTTTGCCTAGGTACTTAGATAGGGATCATAATGCAGCCATCAACATTCTTAAAAAAGGGTTGAAATATTTGGGAAATTATCTCAACGGTACTGTTGGGCAAACAGAAACCGACCCAAACGCATAATAGAGAGTCCGACCTCTGGGTTTTTAATGGAGACATTGAGAATCTAAGCTGTCTCGTTGAACAAGGAATTTCCGATAGTGATAGGTCAAGAATCCCCCGTCACAGCGTAGCTTGACGGTGGGAGTATGTCAACTCACCTTGGCGGCGTATTATTGACAATATTGAGCGCATAAAGGCGAAAACGCTCTAGATCAGCTTGCAGGGTTGATTCTACCACTCGACCGAGGAAAAGATTATCCATCAATTTTCCTAACCAACCGGGTATAGCATAGGCTGCTGTCAGTCGCACAATACTCCTACCATGACGATCATAAAAACGAATCGCCCCGCGGTTAGGCAACCCGTCCACGGATTCCCATTGAATAATCTGGTGGGGGACAATTTTCATTATCCGTGACAACCAAGTAAATTCTAGACCACCACTGGCTAACTTCCAACGGGAAAGCTCTGGCTCCTCCTCGATAATTTTCACCGATTCGATCCATTTCATCCAGTGGGGCATTTGTTCTAAATCTGACCAGAGTTCCCAAACCAGATCGATCGGCGCGTCCACTTCCACCTGTACACTATGTTCTAACCAAGTCATTCGTTAATTCTGGCGATGCTGAATATTTCTATGATAACGGCTATTAGTCTTTAGCTTTTCACTCAATGATAAAATAAAAACAATCTTCGAGGTTTAATTGTACTATGTTAATCAGAAAACTGCTCGAATGTGAGGAATTCATCGCTGGTGATCATACCCGATTGCGCGAGTTATTGCATCCCGATAAACAGCCGTTAAATCTACGTTATAGTTTAGCCCATGCGCAGGTAGATGTGGGGGAAACTTCTATTCCCCACGCTTTAAAAACTGCGGAAGTTTATTATATTCTGCAAGGACAAGGGGAAATGCACATCGATGAGGAAGTGCAATTAGTGACTGTCGGTGATGCAATTTATATACCTCCTCTAGCTAAACAATATATTCATAATTGTGGAGAGGAACCCTTAGTTTTCTTGTGCATTGTCGATCCTGCTTGGCGACTGGAAGACGAAATTATCTTTGAGTAAAACTAATGAATATTGGCATTATTGGACTGGGTTTAATCGGTGGTTCCTTGGGGTTAGATTTCCGCTCACAAGGTTATAAGGTTTTGGGAGTTTCTCGTCAACAATCAACCTGTGATATTGCTGTAGAAAAAGGAGTGGTAGATGAATCTAGCACCAGTTTAGAATTATTAGCTACTGCCGATTTAATCTTTATCTGTACTCCTATACATTTAATTGTGCCAACTTTGGAAAAATTAACTCCCTATTTACAAACCCAAACCATTGTCACCGATGTGGGATCGGTTAAAGAGGCAATTGTAGCCAATTGTAGTCAATTATGGCCAAATTTTGTCGGTAGTCATCCTATGGCTGGGAAAACCGAACAGGGAATTAATGCGGCACAATCGGGTTTATTTGTCAATACCCCTTATGTGATTACCCCCCTTGAATCTACTCCTAAATGTGCCGTGAAAATCTTAACTGAAATAGTAGAAAAATTAGGCTGTCAAATTTATTATTCCTCCCCCGAAGAACACGATCGAGCCGTGGCATGGATTTCCCATCTGCCAGTAATGATTAGTACCAGTTTAATCCAAGCTTGTGGGAAAGAACAAGACCCGAATATTCGCCAATTAGCGGAAAATTTAGCTAGTTCTGGTTTTCGCGATACCAGTCGCGTCGGTGCTGGCAATCCCGAATTAGGTTTAATGATGGCTAAATACAATCGTCAAGCTTTATTGATATCTTTGGCAAATTATCGGCAAAATCTTGATCAAATTGTTGACTATATTGCAGGAGAAAAATGGCAGGAAATAGAGGAAATTCTCGTCTCTAGTCATCAATATCGAGCCAATTTTCTTCAATCAAAATAACATTTTGCCCAGCAATTATACCCCAGCACTGTATCATAGATTTATCCTCAGCAAACCAATAAAATGATATGACCACCTTTTTCGACTTTGAAGCCGAATTTGTTGACTCCTTACGTTGCATACCGATGGCCGTGAGAATGAAACTAGATACCTGTGGAGTTAAATTAAAATTATCCCATTGGATGCAGTTAACTCAACCAGAAAGAATGGTATTAGTTAATATGGCTTGTACGACGGCAGCAGAAGCCAAAATCTATCGAGATTTTCTGCAAAAATTAATCACGGAAAAAACTGGCAATCCCGCAGGAGAACTAGCAATAGATACCCATCCCGCTTGGCTAGATGATAGCCAGATTCCTGATACAGTCCTAGAAAAAGCTAGAGAATTCCAGATCGAAATTAGTTTAGAACAATGGCAAAAATTGCCACCATCCCAACGTTTTGCCCTGATTAAACTCAGTCGTCCCGGTCACGAAAATCTCAACTTCTATCCGGCTCTAAAAGAGTTCCATATAGTCGATGCCTAACTCAAGGACTTAAGTAGTCGTGCAAAATAAATTTCCTAGTGAAGAAAGGCAAAGGGCAAGAGGCAAGAGGCAAAGGGGGGGTTAGATATGTGTAATTAATTTTGCCTAGGTACTTATGCCAGATTAATTAAGTTTGTTTCTACCTTACTTTCATGACAAGCAAAAAGGCGATCAAGGCGAGAAATTAGTATTTTATACCAGATCAATCTCGAATTAAAACGGGGGGAAATAGCAGATGATAGCTGGTTTAATTAGTCCCAGCAAAGGGGAGGTTTCCTACGATGGTAAACTTTAACGGGACTTAATAAATAAATTTCAGTAAATTGCCGCTCTGGGGATTGGTCATTTTTCTTAATAAAAATGATAATTAATGAGCATATTCTTGGAAAATAATTATACAGTTTCCATCCAGTCAAAAACTTGATTTAATTGCGACAAATCGATTAAACCGTACTGCCATAAAACCATCGGCAAAGAACCCACCGATGCTTCACAGAGACGCACAGCCATATCGAAGGAACGGGGGGAAATAGCTAATTTTTCCAAGAGGAAAGTGCGGAGTTGTTTTTGTTGATGAGCTTCCATGATGTAAGGATCATTGGTAATGATAATCTGATTATTGAATAACTTATCCTCTATTAAAAAGAGATGCTTCCCTCACGGGGATCACCCAATTGGGTGATTTTGTCCACCAATCGGAATAATTGAAGAATTTATCCATAATATGTCCTACTATCCCGAAATTGCTAGTGGGGATATCAACACTTTCTTTAGTTAGGGTCTGCTGAAAAAGTTTTTCGTGGGGACAGGGTGTGGGGTGTGGGGTGTGGGGTTTTACCAATTTTGAGGAGGTCAATTACCTAATTTTCAGGGAAAAAGTCCAGGAATTTTCCCCCCGATCACTCCCAGATCTGGTACTTTTTGATTTCCCCAAAGTCTAAAAGTCTTACCAAACAAGGTTTTTAGATTTATTCAGCATACCCTACTTAGAAAAACGAGAAAGGGGAACTTTTGGGATAAGCTATTGATAACCTAGTTTTTGCTCGAGTAGGAGAGAATTTCCCTCAATGAGTCATGTTCCTAAAGTTTCCGTGATTATTCCTTGCTATAATCAAGGTCGCTATCTTGATCATGCGATCGCATCTGTTTTGGTACAAACATACCAAGGCTTTGAAATCCTCGTCATTGATGATGGATCCACAGAACCAGAAACCATCGAGATTTTACAAGATTATCAACAGCCAAAAACTAGGATCATCCGCACAGAAAATCAAGGGGTTGCCACAGCGAGAAATCTAGGAATTGCCCAAGCGCAAGGAACCTATATTCTTCCCCTTGATGCTGATGATAAAATTGCCGATTCCTATCTAGAAAAAGCGGTTGCTTTGCTAGAAAGTAATGAGCAATTAGGTATAGTTTATTGCGAAGCGGAATATTTTGGCGATAGACAAGGAATTTGGCCGCTGCCTGAGTATAAATTTCCCGATATATTAGTAGATAATATGATATTTTGCTCCGGTTTGTTTCGGAAATCTGACTGGGAAACTGTGGGCGGCTACAATAGCAATTTAATTTATGGTTGGGAAGATCACGATTTTTGGTTATCTCTGATCGAATTAGGTCGAGAAGTCTATCGTATCCCAGAATTGTTATTTTTCTATCGACAAAAAGCTGATTCTATGAGTCGCTCAATGACCGCAGAACACTATATCTATTCCTACACCCAACTTTTTTATAATCATCCCCAACTTTACTCCCAAAATATCCAAACCATTTTTGCTGCTTTAGTCACCTTAAAAGTCGATATATTCGCTCAGTTGGAACAGGCTAGAGAACGAATTAAACAATTAGAAATTCATCAACAAGAATTGCAAGAAGAATTGCAAAAAACCCAATTGGATTATCGAGAAAGAGACGAGGAATTACAAAAAGCTGACAGTAAAATAGCCGCCATGGAAAAAAGTAAATTCTGGCAAGTGAGAAGAGCTTGGATTAAAATGCAAAAATTGCTAGGGTTGCTGGAAAAAGACCCAATTTATTCCTAAGGGAACTTCAACGCTAAACAAAGCTCGAATCGATTATAATCATTACAGAGTAAGCACTTGACGATTTGACGTCTGGATGACGGGGCAAAGATTTAGATCGTCGATAATTCCTCGCAGGTTGGCGATTCCTCCCTGTTTCATGGTTTCTTCTGGTTCTTTACTTTCGGTTTCCCCGTATTGAGTCTATTTTAGTCGGTCTTTGGGGTTGTAGATTTTGGCATCGGTGAGGACAATGGGGAAGATACGATCATAGAAATCTCCATTTTGTGCGATCTCGATTAACTCGAACATACAGTTACAGGAAAATGGATAATACAATAGGAAAATCTTGGCCAAAGTAGCCACAAAAATTGATAAGTAGGGAGGCACAATTATTTGTAGGATAGGTTAGCGGTAGCGTAACCCATGCTGGCGTTGGGTTTCATGCTTCAACCCAACCTACGTTCATCTTATATTTAATTCCACCCACCTACTTAATATCAAGGGGAGAACTGAAAAAAGCAATTTAGCCGTTGCTACAGCAATTCTGGCGGGGTTAGTATTAAGTAAGGAAATCACCAGAAACTTATTAAGGGAAGAAATTATGGGCGAATCAGTCATTGATCAGGACATCCAAAAAAAAGGAAGACAATAAGAAGCGGTTGCTTTGATTCTACAACTACTTAACCGTCGTTTAGGTGAAATATCCTCAACTTTAAGCCAACAAATCCAAGAACTATCTCTAGAACAATTCGCAACTTTAGGAGAAGCGCTGCTCGATTTTACCAGCTTGACAGTTCTGACCACTTGGTTATTGGACACAGAAACTTAAATCCCCAGAAGATGTCTGCTCGTCCTGCGTTAAATTTTTAAATACCGGCTTTTTTTGTATTGATTTAACCATGGCTACCAGCGATGTCTCCAATTCTACTCACTCATCCCCAAAACCCCTGCCAAAACTGGGACTTTTCACCATGTTTCGCTTAGGACTCTTTCAGATGGGACTAGGTATTATGTCCCTGCTGACTTTGGGGGTTCTCAATCGGATTATGATCGATGAGTTAAAAGTTTTACCCTTTCTCGCCGCAGCTGCGATCGCTATGCACCAGTTTGTTAGTCCAGCACGCATCTGGTTTGGGCAAAGATCCGACGGTAAAACTATTTTCGGTCATCATCGCAGCGGTTATGTCTGGATTGGGGCGGCAATTTTTACCGCTTTAGCTTTTATTGCTTTGCAGGTAGTTTGGCAATTGGGACTTAGTATTCAAACTTCGGGATGGAATACCATTTCCTACGCTTGGATTGCCCTCTTAGCCTTAATTTTCGCCCTCTACGGACTAGCTTTAAGCGCCAGTTCCACCCCTTTTGCTGCCCTCTTGGTGGATGTGTCCGATGAAGATAATCGATCGCAATTAGTTGCTATAGTTTGGTCAATGCTGATGGTGGGAATCGTCGTCGGGGCGATCGTTAGTTCTCGTTTGCTGGATACTCCCAATATCTGCGGTACAAATATTTTGACCTACGATCCGACTCAATCAGCCCCTATAGCCAATATTCCGCAGCTACAGGCGAGTATTAACCCCGTGTTCACGATTATGCCCGCTATCGTCTTCGGTCTCTGTATTTTAGCGACTTTTGGCGTAGAAAAAAAATATTCTCGTTTTAGTAGCCGGTCCACTCTTGTGCAAAGAGAGGATCAAATTACCTTCAAAGATGCCCTACAAGTTCTCACCGCTAGTCGGCAAACCGGTTTATTTTTCACCTTTCTGCTGATGATGACTTTGAGTTTATTTATGCAGGATGCAATTATGGAACCCTTTGGCGGCGAGGTTTTTGGGATGTGTATCGCCCAAACGACCCAATTGAACGCTTTTTGGGGAACCGGAACCCTTTTTGGTATTGCTGCCACGGGATTTATGCTTATTCCCCGCATCGGTAAACAAAAAACCACTAAATATGGCTGTATTTTTGCAACAATTTGTTTTATTCTCTTGATTTTTGCCGGCTTTTCTGCTAACCAAAGTTTATTAAAATCAAGCTTGCTCTTTTTCGGTTTAGCTTCGGGAATGATTACCGCCGGAGCTACCAGTTTAATGTTAGATTTAACCGCCGCCGAAACCGCAGGAACTTTTATCGGCGCTTGGGGATTATCCCAAGCGATCGCCCGGGGATTGGCCACGGTTTTAGGCGGTACGATTTTAAATATCGGTAAAGTTGTCTTTTCTAGTCCAGTTTTAGCCTATAGCTTAGTTTTCCTCCTGCAAGCATTGGGAATGATCCTGGCAGTTTGGTTATTAAGTCGCGTCGATGTCAAGGAATTTAAGGAAAATGCCCGAGCAGCGATCGCAACAGTCATGAAAGGAGAGATCGACTAGCAAAAGCAAGTAAAAGTGAGATAACAGGAGAATTAGCCCGATCGGGGGAAGTTGGTTAGCAGCTTTTTTCCTATCCTAAAAGTAGAGAAGAAAACGAAAGAGGAGGCGAAAACGATGAAAAGGACTTTAATGATTGCCCTAGGTTCCCTAGCCTCCTTACTGCTGATTAACCCCGTCGGTGCGGAAAATCCCCAACAGGTACAACAATTATTGAATACGCGGGAATGTCCGGGCTGTGATCTCCGCGGTGCTGATTTAAGGGGGGCGCATCTAATCGGTGCTGATTTGAGAAAAGCGAATTTACAAGGAGCTAATCTAGAGGAAGCTAACTTAGAGGGCGCGGATTTGACGGATGCTAACCTAGAAGGCGCAAATTTGACCGCAGCTTTTCTGACTAATGCCAGTTTCAATCAAGCTGATCTCGATGGAGTCAATTTCACCAGTGCCGTGATTTATGATGCCGATGTGACAGGTGCATCGATGGAGAGAATTAACTTGACAAATGCTCAGATTTATGGTACTGGCATCGCTGTGGGTGGTGGCAATCCCTAGATAGGGCGGGCTGAATGAATCTAAAAACCTGGCGTTGTCAAATTGAAAGATGCTCCGAATCAGCACCGGAACTGAAATTACTTTGATAGGAAAGATTACATGGCATCTTGACAATTAGTGTTTAATGAACGAATAGTGCCGATAGTTGGGCTTAAGTGGGGAACAAGAGT
>NZ_JADBVE010000015.1:0-9414 GCF_020245285.1 Microcystis sp. M31BS1 | reverse complement strand
TGGTCGAGGGAATCAACAATAAACTTAAACTAATAAAACGGAGAGGCTATGGCTTTAGAAACTTTCGGAATTTTTGGGTTAGAAGTATGTTATCTTGGCATCTTGTATGTTGATTTAGCATAAAGGGTAACGAAGAGCCTGAATTTGAGACTGTACGGGGGTAAAATAACGATGATAAACATAACTGTCTTTTTCTTGCCAATTAAGGTATTGATAATGAGGATCATAAGCTAGTTTTTTAGCTTCTTCCGTGAGATTAATCGGACAGAGATCCACTTTATTTAAACAGATTAATAAGTGAGAAACTTGAGAGCATTCTTTGAGCAAAAAGTCAACCCATTTTTCAAATCTTTTGATCCATTGTTGACGAGTAATAAAATGATCTAGATTGTCTTTTTCAGGATTAATAATCTCTCGATAAGGTTCTAAAATAACTAAAACCGCATCTGCTGTCTGAATTTTATTTAATGTTTCTTGCCACTCATGAACATCTTGCCAAGATTTTCGCCAAATTTCTCCTAATGTATCAATTATATCTAAGTCAATTGTTTGGCTCTTCTCGACTTTGTGTGATAATTTTTGCTTATGGAATCGTGAAATGTTTACTGGGAAAGACTTTTAGGACTATTTTGCGGATATTCTATCAGTATAGACCTAGTTTCCACACAGAAACCAGAAGAGCCATTGTTTGAAGACCAGCTGTTAAATAAGCCTTAAACTCCATATATGTTTCAGAAAACCTGCACCCGTTTATTGTTCCTGCTCTTGTAATTCCTCTATCGTCAAGTATCAAAGATTTCATGAATTTATAATCGGGTTCTACAACTTTGATATAATGACCATCAGGATTAAGAATTTCTAGACAAAGATGTGTTTTTCCTGCAACGCGAGCCGATACAAATAATTTGATTCACTTGTTTAACCTCCATGTTGTCAACTAATTGTAATTCTTTTCATTGGCAATAATTTGATGATTGAATTAATAAAGATTGATAGAATCTGTCTTTTCCCTCCTGTGTATAAGATTCGATTCGTTCAATTCTATCTAAAATATCACCTAAATAAATTAAGTCATCATTCATAAAGGAATCACCTCTTTCATGATTCTTTCCCGAAAACAATCTCGTAAACTGTTAATAGTAGCCACATCAACCTTACAGCCTAAATAATCTTCTAAGTCTTGAATTAAACCAATTCTATCTAATAAGTTGCGCCCTTGTTCCATTTCTACTAAAAAGTCAATATCACTGTCATTGCTGTCTTCTCCTCTGGCAACTGATCCAAATATTAGAATATTAAATGCTCCATGTTTTCGGGCAATTTTTATAATATTCTCTCGTTTTTCTTGAAGAAGTTGATAGCGTTTCATTTTCAGACTTTCCCGAATCACTCAATAATTTTTTGGGCAAGCAATATTAATTTTTTCTACAATAATTATAGCATTTTACCCGTACATAACCAATATAAGGGTTCAATTAGTCCAAAAGGTTGCCATTCTTGAGGATTTCTAATCACGGCAAATGCTCTCCCACTTTCTGATTGAATAATTGAATTTGGTTCGCAATATTTACCAAATACTCCGAAGGATGAAGTGGTGAAATATTCGACTTTTCCCTTGTCCTCCTGAGTCCAATTTTCTAGGATTTCATACATTTTAGGAAAGAGTCTTTGTACCAGACCACGAGGATCATCTCGATTAACCCAAAGTTCTGATAAATCACATTTCGTGACAGCAAAAGCGATACGACAACCTTGAGGGTTACGCTGTGTTAAATCTGTAGTAAATTTTTCTAAAGACTTAGCATATACCTCATCTTCTCGATGAGATGTTCCATCTATTGGTAAGAAATATCCACCTATATCACTAAATAAATCATCATAGTATTCTGTGAAGCTATGAGATGATGAAAACTCTCTAATATCTCTCAAGAGACTATCTGGCATATCGTAGATAGCAAATGAAACTTTTTCTGTATTTTTAGCCCAAAATAATCCTTTTATTTCCAGAGTAATAGTAAAACTATAGAAAGGATGCTGGCAAAAAATACCGTTAAATCCTGTTAGTTCTAAGTAGGTGGGTGGAATTAAATATAAGATGAACGTAGGTTGGGTTGAAGCATGAAACCCAACGCCCCGATGGGTTACGCTACCGCTAACCCATCCTACAAATGATTGTGCCTCCCTACTTAACATCAATTGCTTTTTTAAAATGTTTTCTGCCTCATCACTCAATTGTTTTGCAAACGGATCACTCGGTGTTACTTGACAAGATAAGACCTTTTTAGATTTTACCTGATGTTTTTGATGATAAGCTAAAGACGCAAGATAAGTGCTTAATCCTGCTGCATAAGAACCTATACCTATGATATTAGTCATAACATTTACCTCACAGAAATAATGCGTTAAAAAAAGGTTGAACAACTAGACGATTAACCCCACCTACAAACCCATCAAAGACCAATTCAAGAAAAAGAAACTTAGCTCACATTGAGCAGTTAATGGCGGTGGGAGCCTCGCTTTCTTGGCTGAGTAAAAGACAGTATAAATGAACTTCCCCGTTGACAAAAGGCCATAACATCTGCTGTAGGAGGGATTAAGAGTATTCAAGCAAATCGTCCCCAAGTCCTTCAATAAAGTCCGAAAACTAGGCCCGGGAAAGTTCTCTTAATTCCTTTTGGACATAATCTTAGGTTTTATGGCTAGGATTGTCTCTTGTCTTTTTTCTCCTCCTGTCTCCTCATCTAAGGGAAGATTGTTGATTTTTACAGGAGTTCTATTAATCTTTCAGCAATTCTAGGCGATAACGATACAAAGCTACAGGACGATTCGGCGCTTGGAAATAATCAGGGGATTGGGGGGAAAGATAAATGGCTGTCACCTGATCGCCTAGAATTTTATTAGGAGATAATAACTCATAAGCGGTGGTGGTTTCCACCTCATTAAGATAAGTATTGGTTTCTCCCCGGAAAATTTGTTGACTGATTTCTGTGGCAATAAATTGATTGCCGCTAGGAGTTTCGCTATTTCTGGCAATTACCGTGGAAATTAGTTGATGAGCGCCCCGTAAAAAGGTAATCTGACGATTGGGATTATTAGGGTCAGTTTTTACCGATAATACCGATTGACTACCCAAATAGGCGCGACTAATTGCTAAACCATTAAAGGATCGATCGGCCACAATTGATGGTTTACTGATAATAGTGGATAAAAAGGCAGCATTTATCGGTCTGGAAATAGCTTTCTCGATGAATCTCACCGGAAACTCGATCGATTTTTCTAGGTAACGACGATTACTTTCAAAACCAGGTGTGATAATCTGGGGAGCAAGAGGAGCGGTTAAATCGATTAGGGTACTGGTGACAGTCCAACTGCCTACCATCCAATCGGGATAAACTAAATCTCCACTGGCAAAACTAACCACTGGTTTAGTCATCCAGCGAGGATAATTAGTTAAGCGATCGCTTAAATTTCCTGCTATAGATAATTCTAAATGGTTACTACAGCCTAGAATCAATACTAACAAGAACAAAATTATCCTTTGCATGGGTAAAAATATTTTTTAAGTAATATTCTTTAATTATGAACGATTTGATCAACTCCCAAGCCTTTAATCTCGATTCGGCAGTAATTCCCATCGCACCCACTGGTTTTAAATCGGGTTTTATTGGCATTATTGGTCGTCCTAATGTGGGCAAATCCACCCTGATGAATCAATTAGTGGGACAAAAAATCGCCATTACTTCCCCCATCGCTCAAACTACCCGCAACCGTTTGCGCGGCATTGTCACCGACGAGCGCTCCCAGATGATTTTTGTCGATACCCCCGGCATTCACAAACCCCATCACGAATTAGGCAAAGTTTTAGTTAAAAATGCCGAAAACGCCATAAATTCTGTAGATTTAGTTTTATTTGTTGTCGATAGTAGTAATTTTTTGGGCGGTGGCGATCGCTATATCGCCGATTTACTGACTAAAAACCAAACTCCCACGATTTTAGGGCTAAATAAAGCCGATCAGCAACCGGAAGACCCGGAGCCTATCGACGATAGTTATCGCACCTTAGCGGCGGAAAATAACTGGTCTCTGCTGAAATTTTCGGCACTGGAGGGGACGGGAATCGCAGAACTGCAAAATCTGTTAACTGATTCCCTCGAAGTCGGTCCCTATTACTATCCCCCCGATTTAGTCACCGATCAGCCGGAAAGGTTTATTATGGGCGAATTAATCCGCGAACAGATTTTACTGCAAACCCGTCAGGAAATTCCCCATTCTGTGGCGGTGGTGATTGAACGCGTCGAGGAAACTCCCGCTTTAACCAAGGTTTTTGCCGCCATTAACGTGGAACGAGCTTCCCAAAAAGGGATCGTCATCGGTAAAAATGGCAGTATGTTAAAAGCGATCGGCTCTTCCGCTCGATCGGCTATTCAAAAGTTAATCGCTGGGGAGGTATATTTAAAGTTATTTGTGAAGGTAGAACCGAAATGGCGACAATCTCGCTCACTTTTAGCAGAATTTGGCTATCGCACCGAGGAGTGAATTGGGGTGTGGGGTGTGGGGAGAAGCTTTTTTCAGTGAACTGAAAACTGAAAACTGAAAACTGATAACTGATAACTGATAACTGATAACTGATAACTGATAACTGAAATGACCGATATTAAAACCCTAATTAAACAGGTACACCAAGAGGCAAAAAAAGAGGATTTTCCCATCGATACCCTAATTTACCAAGAGGCAAAAAAAGACCCCTTTGAACCAGTTTTGTATGCTGGTAATCTTGCTAGTCAGTTATGCTTTTTTGGCCGGGATTTAGGACGAGATGAAGTGTATGCAGGACAACCTTTGATCGGGGCTGCTGGTAGAATGGTAAGAGAGGGATTTTTTCAAGCTTGGCAGGGGAGAAAATCCCATGATCGTCAAGAGCTATTATCGGTGTGCGATCGAATTTTCTTAACTAATACAGTTCCCTACAAACCCCCTGGTAATAAAGCTTATTCTGGGGAAGTGAAAGATCGTTTTCGTCCATTTATAGAAAAACTGCTCGTTTTTTATTGGCAAGGTGATCATATCATCACCCTTGGCACGGAAGCTTTTAAATGGTTTGAACCCTACGGTAAACCCAAAGAAGTAGATAAATTCTATCTTGATAAAGAACGCTTTACCAAAAAACTGCTAGTTACCCTCACCGCTACCGATGAACAGGGATTAAAACAGCAAAAAAAAGTGACTTTATTGCCTCTCCCCCATCCTTCTCCTCTCAATCAAAGATACTATGCTCTTTTTCCTGATTTATTACAAAAAAGATTAACTGAATTTGCCTTTTAACCGATGAGAATTTACGGCAATCGTCCCATAAAAACCCTAGCAGGACAATTAACCCGTCCGACGACAGCAAGGGTGCGAGAAGCTTTATTTAATATCTGGCAACAGAAATTATCTGGCTGTCGTTGGTTGGATCTTTGTGCGGGTAATGGTTCCATGGGTGCGGAAGCTTTATGTCGAGGTGCGAGTCTAGTAATTGGAATTGAACAATCAGGACGCGCTGGCGAAATTATTAAGGAAAATTGGCGCAATTTAGCAACTTCTCACCAGCAATTTCAAGTAATTCGGGGGGATGTACTGACAAAGTTAGCCACTTTAGCGGGGAAAAGTTTTGATTTAATTTATTTTGATCCTCCCTACGAAAGCGGGTTATATTTACCGGTATTAACTGCCATCTCTCAATCTAATTTATTAGATTCTCTGGGGGAAATTGCCGTGGAACATAATCCCAAATCTTGGCCAGCAATTAATCTAGAAGGTTTAACCATTTGTCGTCAAAAACGCTACGGCAATACTACCTTAACTTTTTATCAAAAAGCAGATGTCTAATAGATCTCTTGCAAAAATCAAAAATCTTCCGTTAGGTGAGGAGTAAGGAGCCAGTAGTCAGGATTCAGGAGAATGATGACAACAAGCTTAAAAAGGAGACTGGGAATTATGAATTATGAATTATAGTCATTTCAGATAAGTGTGAGACGAGGGCGTTGGGTTTCATGCTTCAACCCAACCTACGTTCTCTCAATCAGAAATGGTCAATTTTATTGGGCAGTCCAGAAAAAATTATTATTTCTCAACAAAATCACATAATTTGTCACTTTTCTTGACAATCATCCTGAGTAAAGCGAGAAACTTTCTGGCAAACGCAGTTAATCGCCCCCTGTTTAAGCTATTTAAACAAAAATAAGAGCTTATTTCGATAAAATTCGCAGTAAATAGGCTATAGCCTCCTAAAACACTTAAATCCCTTCTCCTCGTCCTTTTTTTGACCTAAAACTACCCCGAAGTTTCCTGACACGGCAGCCGAACTCTCTCCCCTTAACCCTTGCTGCTCCCCAGAATATCACCTATTTTTTGTATAAATTTATACCCGACTATTTTTGTCGGGTATATTTGACACCAAGATTTTGCCGGTGATAGGATGCTTATAGATTCAGTTGACGGCAAGACAGGAAAATCATGACCCTAGCGACAAACATCAAAACCTCAAAATTCATCCCCACCTTTACCCGCTTGGTTTCTAAGGAAGGAGGGACTTCTTACCCTCTGAAAGCGCTGAATATCTGCGAAGAAACCTTTGCCCCCCTAGAAGTGGACTACGATTACGACCTCATCCGTCGCACCGTTACCAGAGAAAGCATTCAAGCAGGTCCCAATTCCATCTGGCGCTATCGTTCCTTTTTGCCGGTGGAAAGTGAAAATCCCATCGATGTGGGTACGGGTATGACTCCCCTAGTTAAATCCCACCGTTTAGCCCGGCGCTTGGGTCTAAAAAATCTCTACATTAAAAATGATGCCGTCAATATGCCCACTCTCAGCTTCAAAGATAGAGTGGTATCCGTCGCCCTTACCCGGGCCAAAGAATTAGGTTTTACCACCGTTTCCTGTGCTAGTACGGGAAATCTGGCCAATTCCACCGCCGCTATTGCCGCTCACGCCGGTTTAGACTGTTGTGTTTTCATTCCCTCCGACTTAGAAGCGGGTAAAATTCTTGGCACCCTAATCTATAATCCCACGGTAATGGCAGTCAAAGGCAACTACGATCAGGTCAACCGTCTCTGTTCAGAAGTGGGCAATACCTACGGTTGGGGTTTTGTCAACATCAATCTGCGTCCCTACTATTCCGAAGGTTCCAAAACTTTAGGCTTTGAAGTGGCTGAACAATTAGGCTGGAAACTCCCCGACCATATTGTCGCACCTTTAGCCAGTGGTTCCCTCTTTACCAAGATTTATAAAGGCTTCCAAGAATTCGTCAAAGTCGGTTTGGTGGCAGATAAAGCAGTGCGTTTTAGTGGCGCTCAAGCGGAGGGTTGTTCCCCCATTGCCCAAGCTTTCAAGGAAGGACGGGATTTTGTCGCCCCAGTTAAACCCAATACTATCGCCAAATCGATCGCTATTGGTAATCCCGCCGATGGTGTTTATGCCCTTGATATTGCGCGTAAAACCGGCGGTAATATTGAATCCGTCACCGATGCCGAAATTATCGAAGGTATTAAACTTTTGGCAGAAACGGAAGGCATTTTCACAGAAACTGCGGGCGGTACGACTATCGCTGTCTTGAAAAAATTAGTAGAAGCGGGTAAAATCGACCCCGAAGAAACCACGGTCGTTTATATCACCGGTAATGGTCTAAAAACCCAAGAAGCGGTACAGGGTTATATCGGTGAACCCCTGTTAATCGAACCGAAATTAGAAAGTTTTGAACGGGCCCTAGAACGTTCCCGCACCCTCGAACGCCTCGAATGGCAACAGGTTCTCGTCTAGAATTGATGCTCAGGGATGATGGGGCAATTATTCCCTTGCCTCATCTCCACAAGCAATTTAAATTCGCGCGCAGCTTACCGTCCTTTCCACTTTTTCCTTGATATCTATGGCTGTAAAAGTTCTCATTCCTACTCCCCTGCAAAAATTTACAGAAAATAAGGCTACCATCGAGTGTAGTGCTAGTAGTGTCGGTGGTTTAATCGAATCCTTAGAAGCAAGTTTCCCTGGTATTAAGGCCCGCTTATGCGATGAAGAGGGCGCACCCCGACGCTTTTTAAATTTCTACGTCAACAGTGAAGATATTCGCTTCCTCGATGGGACACAAACCCCCTTAAAAGATGGCGATGAAGTCAGTATCGTTCCGGCTGTGGCTGGAGGTTAACCTCCCTATAAGTTTGTTTTCCGTCAATTGTAATTAAACCCCTAGAAAGTGATGTTTTCTGGGGGCTTTTGTTCGGGTAAGTTCTAAGCTGCCCGCGCATTTAAATTGCCTTTTGTCTCTCCTGATATGTAACCTATACTCAACAGATTTAGTAAGTAGGGAGGCAGAATTATTTGTAGGATGGGTTAGCGGTAGCGTAACATGAGCGGGCGTTGGGTTTCATGCTTCAACCCGACCTACGTTCTACACTAGCTTATGACTGATGATCAATTGAAACAACTAATTGAGTCTAATGCCAAATCTATTGCGGTTTTATCCGATGCAATGGCAACTGAGCGAGAGGCGATCGCAGCAGATAGAGAAGAACGACGAGCAGAACGTGGCCAGCTATATCAATACTTGGGCAGAATTGCGGCAGCCCAATCCAATTTTTACGAAGTTCAGGCAGATTATTATCATCAATTAGCAGTATTATCTGAGCGTAAAACTCGCACAGAAGAACAAATTGTTAAAATTTTAAAGCATTTATCTATTACTGAATAATGACGCAGAAATCACTTTTTTAAGGAGAGAATAAACAGTTTGGTAGGTTGGGTTGAGGCACGAAACCCAACGCCAGTTGCGTAAACACCAATCCAATAAATGTTATTCTAACTTGATGCAATACCGTAGAGCAAAAACACCTAAAGCCACTTATTTTTTTACAGTTGTGACATACAATCGTCACAGAATTTTGTGTGAACCTGAAAATGTGGATTGACTACGAAATGCTTTTAAATATGTTATGCGACAACATCATTTTAAGATTGATGCTATTGTCAGGGTAATCGCATGTTGATGGAGTTTTCAAATTCTGAGGGGTTGGGTCTAAAATTTGATGACTAAATCAGGCTTTGACCTGCACAAGGCTAGAGAATTTCTGGTTTTGCCAGTTATTCTGGCTACCTCATCTACTCAGTTCCTTAAATTCCTAAAAGTCCTAGCCAATTATAAGATTAACATCTACCTCCTCTCTCAGTCAACTGCACGATTCTGTCAAGATTTTTACCATGAAATTATCATTCATACTGGCCCTGTAGCGTTTCATCCTCAGGCTCTTCGGGAATTGTTATGCAAATAATTAACTTAAAATAAAATTCGATGAGAGCGCCTACGCTCAAAAGTAGCTGAAATCCATACAGGGAAGGACTTAAGGCACAAACAGGTTAATACCAAAAGATAGACAATTGAGT
>NZ_JADBVE010000149.1:0-6945 GCF_020245285.1 Microcystis sp. M31BS1 | reverse complement strand
TTAAAGCATATCTAAAGAGTTTTGAGTTAAAAGTTAAACTTCAAGTTTTCATTCAGAACGAATGTACTGGTTAACTGATTTTTTGGGGAAAATTAGTTAACCCATCATTATAACATATAATTAATTTGCAAGAGGTCTAATAAACATTATTTAGTAGCTGATGAAAATCTGTCTAGTCTTGATTTGACTCAACTTCAGCAAGTTGCTGACAACGCTCACAGATGGTATCAAGACCATAATTTGATCAAAGTCGCCAAGTTTTATGGTTCGTATTTTAATCCTGAGGTTAAACCCGATTTCGCAAATTAAAAAGTTCAGGTAATTCAATCTGACTTTTTTCGTAATCTTCGGGGATGCCTATGTCAATAAAATATTCGTCAGAAATAAAGCCATACATAGGAATTTTCTCGGTATAAACTTTGAGAAAGTCGTCCTCAAAAGAAAATTTTGATGGCAGATCAAAGCTAGATAATATGTTTTTCCCTACACAATATATACCGCCATTAATATAGCCTTTATCTTGATATTTTTTGGATTCAAACCCGATAATTTTTTGGTCATCGTCTAGCATAACATTATTGTAACGATCAAAGTCAGTTAGTGGCTTCAGAGCAACAGTTATCAGGGATTTCTTTCGATTATGTAAATTAATTAAGGCGGATAAATTGACATTAAACAGGGTATCTCCGTTGACAATTAATGCTTGTTCGGTTTCAATTTTATTTAGTGCCAACTGGATCGCTCCTCCAGTTCCCAAGGGTGTATCTTCTATCAGATAATTTAGCTCGTATTCCTTGTATTGATCGCCAAAATGATCGATAATTTTCTGATGTTCATAGCCCACAGAAACTAAAAATTTGTTGGTAATTTTTTGAGAGATTAAGTAATCTAATAGATATTCTAAAAAAGGTCTGTCGGCAACGGGAGCCATAGGTTTTGGTAAACTGTTGATCACCGATCGCAACCTAGTTCCTAACCCACCCGCCAGAATAATTACATCCATAGATACACCTCAAAAATCTGAATTATTGCCAATCTTTTAAAAACTATTTTTAGGATTATAGGGATAATCTCCCCCATCGCTGCCTTTGCTTGTTATAATGTCCATGCTTGGGTTCCGTATTTAGTAAAATGAAAATTAATCACTTGGCCTCCTTCTAATTTCAAAGATTTTATTACTTCGATTTTCTTGGTAGGATCGACCATAAAGATAATAAAACCACCGCCACCGGCTCCCGATATTTTACCTGAATAGGCCCCGGTTTCCCTAGCTACCTGATAAATGCGATCAATTTGCGGATTACTAATTAATTTGGATAATTTCTTTTTCGCTTCCCAAGAAGTTCTCAGAATTTCTGCTATCCCCATAAAATCTGATTTAAGCAGTGCTTCTTTAAAGAGAATTGCCTCTTTTTTGAGTTGATGGGTAGCGGCGATCGCCTGCTCATTTTTTTCTTGGACATTCTGAATTTGATCCTCAATTACTTGAGATGAGTAGCGAGAAATGCCTGTATAGTAGAGGATCAGAGAAACTTCCAATTCATTGATCACCCAATTTTTAATTCTCAAAGGATTAACTATGACTCGATCTTGTTCATAAAATTCCATAAAATTAAAACCGCCAAAAGTAGCAGCGTACTGATCCTGTTTGCCCCCTAACCAGCCGAGGTCAATTCGTTCGATCTCGTAGGCTAAATGAGCGATATCATACTCACCTAGGGGTAATTTTAACAGTTCCACAAAGGCTTTAACTATGGCCACGGCTAGGGTAGAAGAAGAACCCAATCCCGAACCGGCTGGCGCATCGGAAAAAGTGGTGATTTGCAGCGGCAAAGGTTGCCCTTGATTAAAGTCTTTAATCAAACGATTATAGACTGCTTTATGCAGATCGAGAACGCCGTTATAAGGTAGAGGAAACTGGAGGGTTTCTATTTGTTGTTCTCCTCGATCAGCGGCAACAAAAATGACTTGTTTGTCAGTAATTTCCGTGACTGTACAGTAGGCATAGAGATCGATAGTAGCGTTGAGAACGTAACCCCCATAAAGACTACAGTAAGGCTCGACATCGGTGCCGCCACCACCCAAACCTAATCTTAAAGGAGCTTTGGTTCTGATGATCATGGGTATGCTGTTTAGGTTGATTTTTTGCTAGGAGATTTTAGTTAGGAAAGAGCGCTTCTTCGATCGCTAAACAAATAGTATGAAGAACAAAACCATGACCTTCTTGAATGCGCGGGGTACTGGTGCTAGGAATCATCAAACAATAATCGGTTTTTTCCTCTAGAGCTAATCCCTTCGCCCCAGTTAAACCGATGCTAGTGAGACCTTTTACTTGACAAACTTTGAGAGCTTGATGGATATTAGCGGAATTTCCCGAAGTGGAAATACCGATAAACACATCACCAGGGTTTCCTTCCGCTTCTATCTGGCGGCTAAAAATATATTCGTAACCATAATCGTTAGCAATCGCTGTTAAACTGGCGATATCGCTATTGAGGACGCGAACTGGTAAAGACTGTCTTTCTTTCAGAAATCGGCCGTGTAGCTCACCGCCAAAATGGATAGCATCGGCGGCACTGCCTCCATTACCGGCGACTAATACTTTGTGGTTGTTGCGATAAGCATGGATACATACTTGGCAAATCTCTTGGATTTTTTCTAGATATTTTGTTTCAGTTAGTAGGTTTTTCTTCAGGTTATAAGCTTCTTCCAATTCAGTCTTGATTAAAATTGACAGAGACGGATCACTCTGGAAACTATCTAATTTTTTGTTTGATTTTTCCACCATTTGCATAGGTTTGATTTTTCCAATTTTTATTAGTTGAATAAATTTAACTCTCAATCATTCTGTCATTACATTGAATAGTATCAAAAGACCAGAATCGCTCTCCATTAATTGGGGACAAAACCCCTAGCATGGTAGAATTGATCACGGGAATCGAGTCAAAAGAGTGATCTTTTGCCAGTTACTCTGGGAATATACCACAAACGCCCCAACCTTAGCACAATTTGTTTTATTTGTAAATAAACTTTTGCTCTATTCTGGCCGAGACGGGGGATTTCTGAGCGGGGGGTTCCACCCTTGCCAGTCTTGGCTTTTTGTTTGGCTGGACAAAAATGTTAACAATTCCTGACAATACTGCTGATATAATCAAAAGTCCAAAGGCCTGACGGCGTATAATATGCCCTGATTGCTACACTCTGACATCTAGATAGTAAAGAGAAGCAATTTAGCCGAGAAAACTAGCACAAATCGCGACAATCCCTCGAATTTTGTCTGTCCATCGGTTCAAGCTCTCGTCCCTGACAGAAGAACTGAGAATTATAGTCCCCGACTCGAAAAAGTCCAACATAATGAATCCTTTCCCCGCAATTTCCGTCAATGACGACGACCTAAAATACCCATCTCCGCCATCTCCTGGCAATTCTGACCAGAAAAGCCAAGATAGAGCGAAAAAGAACAAAGCCTTATTTCTCGATCGAGATGGGGTAGTTATTGACTATATCCCCTACCTGAGCAAACCAGAACAGGTGAGCATTCCCGCCGGGGCAGCGGCTGCCTTAAAACAGTGGCAGGATGCCGGCTATCTGCTGATCATCATTACCAATCAATCGGGACTTGCTAGGGGCTATTTCACTTGGGACGATCTAGCGGCGATTCACGGGCGCATGATTGAGGAATACCGACAATTGGGCGTGCATTTTCACGATCTTGCCATCTGCCCGCACCATCCCGACGAAGGTTGTCTGTGCCGTAAACCCTCCCCCTATCTGCTGCTGACAGCCGCCCACCAGTACGGAATCGATTTAGCCCGCTCGTTGTTTATCGGCGATGCGCCCAGTGATTTAGAATGCGCCCTAGAAGCTGGTTGTCAGCCCGTATTGCTCTTAACAGGGCGAGGAAAAGTCACCCTTGGGGAGATCGAGAAATACCCAGTTGAGATTCCCGTGTATGGCCAACTAAAGGAAACGGTAGAATTATTGTCAAAAACCGCTGCCGAACCAGAATTATGAGAATATTAGTCCTTTTTTGCAATAACTTTCCCTATCCACCTAGTCGCGGGGCAACGGAGGGGAGAACTTTTAACCTGATCAAATGTCTTCATCAAAACCATGATGTCACCCTGTTTGCCCGTCGGGTGGAGAATGTCACAGAAACTCAGATCGAAGAATTAAAAACCTTTACCAATCATCTTGTCTTATTTCCGCCCCAGGAAATTCCCGAACCAGGCAAGGGACTGACAAAACTAATCGGTAAAACAGGGCGCTTTCTGGAGGGAATAGTACAGATGACCCCTGCTAGTGTTCTTAGTTATCGTTCGCCGCTCATTCAAGAGCGAGTAGATGAATACGTCGAGCAGCAAAAATGTGATGTAATTATCTGCGCTCAGAGTATCAGCGAGATTTTTATCCGGCCGGAATACCGTCAGCGAGTCAAAACAGTAGTGGATATTCACAGTTCCGTGTACGGTTGGACACGCAATCATTTGGATAGAGGAGCCTCCGCCTATCCGCTGCGGGATTTTCTCTATCTGCCCTTACTCTATCAGTACGAAAAACGTTACTGTGCCAAGTTTTCGCAATTAGTGGCTACTACCGATTACGATCGCGAACAATTGTTAAAAATCCTCCCGGATGCACGGGTGGATATCGTGCCTAATGGCGTGGATTTAGACCTGTTTCCCTATCGTCCTCGGGATCCCGGCGGTCATAATTTGGTCTTTGTCGGTGCCATGAGTTCTACCCATAATATCGATGCCGCCCGTTTTTTTGTTTTAGAAGTCCTGCCAGTCATTCAACAGCGATATCCCGCTACCACCTTAACCCTAGTGGGGGCAAACCCGGCACCGGAAGTTCTCGAACTCGCCAAGTATCCCGGTGTGAAGGTGACGGGGACCGTTCCCTCGACAGTGGAATATTTACACCGAGGAACCGTTTGTGTGGTTCCCCTGCGGGTGGGATTGGGAATCAAGACCAAAACCCTAGAATCCATGGCCGCTGGGATTCCGGTTGTCGCCAGCGATCGCGGTTTAGAGGGTTTAACGGTGGCAGCAGAGGGAATTCCCCCTAGGGCGCTGCGGGCTAATAGTGTTGCTGAGTACGTCACAGCGATCTCTAGGTTGTTTGATGATCCTTCTGTGCGAGAACAACTGTCCCATAATGGCCGGGCGATGGTGGAATCGGAGTACACCTGGGAGCGAGCGGGACAAAGGTACGAGGAAATTTTGCGGGACTAATATTGTTCTTAACCCCTGAATTTTACTTGAGACTGTTTGCGAGTTTTACCGCCATAAAAATTGATTTTTTGGAGCCTAATCATGAAAGTTTTAATAGTAGGAAATTACGTCAATGATCGGCAGATCAGTATTAATCGTTTTGTCGGTTTAGTGGAGAAAGGACTCAGACAAAAAGGACACGAAATTCGGCGAGTGCAAGCACAGCCTATTTTCGGTCAACTGAAATCTTCTCCCCAGGGACTCGGCAAGTGGTTGGGGTATATTGATAAGTTAATTATTTTCCCAGTGCAGTTACGTCAGCAGCTTGATTGGGCCGATATCGTCTGCATTTGTGATCAGGCGTTATCCTATTTAACTCCCTATCTAAAAGATCGCAAGTATTTTGTCATCTGTCACGATCTGCTGGCCATTCGTTCCGCCCTAGGAGAAATTCCTGAAAATCCCACCAGTTGGACGGGAAAACAGTATCAGGCGATGATTTTGCGAGGATTCAAACAGGCTAAATATGTTGTCTGTTCTTCCGAAGCTACTCGTGCCGATGTTCTCCGTTTAACCAAAATTACCCCCGAACAAACGGAAGTGATCGAGGATTGCTTGAGTGAGGGATACGGTCCGATGACAAGAGCAGCGGCGGTAAATCTAGTGGATAAATTTAATATTAATAGTGATTGCCCCTGGCTAATTCATGTCGGGGGCGACCAATGGTATAAAAATCGATTGGGATTGCTGAAAATATTCAAGAGGTTAATCACTTTCCCCGGTCTGGAAAATTGCCGATTGATCCTGATGGGAAAACCTTTGCTGCCGGATATGCGAGAATTTGTTAATCAGAATAACTTGTCCGCACAAGTAATCGAATTAGGAACCGTCTCCGATGATGATCTCCGCGCCTTTTATTGCCTAGCAACTGCTTTAATCTTTCCCTCTTTTCAGGAAGGATTCGGTGTTCCCGTTATTGAAGCTCAATCCTGTGGTTGTCCCGTCTTTACTTCCAATCGTCTCCCCATGACTGTTATCGCTGATGATGCAGCCGTTTACTTCGATCCCACCGAACACGAGGCCGCCGCTACTATTATTGCAGAAAATCTTCTCGCTCCCGATCGCCTGGAAGATTTGAGGCAAAAAGGTTTTATCAATGCCACTCGCTTTACTTACGAAAGAATGATCCAATCCTACGACCGATTATTGCCAAAATTGTAGTTTAGAGCTTTTTGGTGACTCATTATCCTGCCAACGCGATTTTAAGCGGGGAGGATATGGTTCTGGGGTTCACTTTGGCACTAGAAATCTTGCTGTAAGAGTGATCGTCCTTTTTTAAATCCTACAGTAATCATTTTTCCATAGCTCCTTTGCTTTGGGGTTTACTGAATAAATCTAAAAACCTTGTTGGATAATATCTTTAGGCTTTTTTGAAATCAAAAAGTGCCAGCCATTGGAGGAATCGGGGGAAAATTAAGGCACTTTTTCCCTGAAAATTAGGTAATTGACCCCCTGAAAATGGCTAAAACCCTACACCCCACACCCCACACCCTGCCCCACGAAAAACTTTTTCAGCAGACCCTAATTGGCACTGTGAATTTATCTGTCGCCTGTAAGACTTTTGATAATCTTTTTAGCCAATCGCTCATTAATTTCTCGATGTCTGGGAATTGGTTCTGTTTTTCCAGTATCTGGATTATGGTAAATATCGTGTTTCCCTCCACGTCTA
>NZ_JADBVE010000148.1:0-3038 GCF_020245285.1 Microcystis sp. M31BS1 | reverse complement strand
TGTGCCAGTGGTTCCTGTATCCGTAATGGTGTCATAGCCTTCAAAGGTATTCCACTCATTACTTTGATAGCCTGTATAAATGTATTGGTCGGAACCGTTACCACCGTTAAGTTTGTCCTCACCACCGCCACCAATAATGACGTTATTGCTGGTATTACCGGTGATATTGTCATTCCCCCAATAGCCATTGATTTGGATATTGTCACCGACAAAAGCAGTATTAGAGAAGTCGAGGGTATTGTCACTCCAATCACCGACAATGGTGACTTTTCCTGTTACTCCTGTCCCGTCGATGGTTTCAATGCCACTGTTGGCGCTAAAGGAAAGAATCCCTAGGTCCACGTCTCCTGTACCCAAAGCCACAATTTTATCCACCCCGGTGGTCCCTGTATCGGTGTAGATGTCATAGCCTTGGAAACTCGACCAGCCTCCGGCTAGATTACCGGAGACATAATAAGTGTCTGAGTCTTCACCTCCATCTAATTGGTCATTGTCTGCGCCGCCATAGAGGAGGTCATTACCAACCCCACCCGATAAATTGTCAGACCCCCAATCTCCATCGATTAGGTCATCGCCGCCGCCACCATTGAGAATATCGTTTCCCCCGTAACCCATCAGGTGTTCGGCAAGATTCGTACCTGTAATCGTGTCGCTGGAGTTATCACCGTAAATAATGGTTTTCTGAAGATAGAAATAGTTGAGCCAACTGGCAACATCGTTAAGGCGAGCATTGGCATCGCCGTCTTCGTTGACGAGACGATTTTCTTCGATGGTAAAGCCAATATGATAGAGTCCATCGGCCACGGTATTGACTAAATTTTTGCCAAAATATTGAGTTGTCGCTCCGTCATTTTGCACCAGATGGTAGCCTGTTTCCTCATCCCCTTCATCATCACCGTGAAGGAGGACAAATTCTTCATAGTGATTAGTGCGAACCCATTGATTGAGGGTGCGAATATCATCGCTGGTAATCCAGCCATCAGCAGCGATACCTGTAGCAGTAATGCCATCTACTAATAGATGGTTAAGTCCGTCGGCGGCGGCGGCTCCGGCGTTAATATCCCCCGCATTTGTCCACTTGGCTAAGCCAGTATCAATTTTGATGGTATCGACAATTTTGTCTAATCCTGTGCCAGTGGTGGACTGATCGACGTAAAAATATGTTACCCAATCTGCTACGTCTTTTACTGTGGCATTAGCTGCACCATCTTCGTTGAGAAACCGCCCATTTTGGATCTCAAAACCAATATGATAGATTCCGTCGGCAACAGTATTAACTAGGTTTTTTGCAAAATATGTGGTCTGAGCGCCGTCATTTTGAACTAAATGGAAGCCAGTTTCTGTTGTGCCGTCATCATCCCCATGCAGAACAATAAAAGTATTATAACGGGTGGCATCAGAGCGAATCCAATTGTTAATTTGTGCAATATCGCTTTCGGAAATTGAACCATCGGCGGCGAGATTGTAGGTGGTAATCGCTGTTTTTAATAAATCATTCAGTCCATTGGCCGCATCAGCACCGCCAGCAATTTCTTGCCAAGGTATATTTTGCGCTAAACCCTGATCGGCAATAATTAATTCCGTAATCCGATCAAGTCCGGTATTAGTTGTGGCCCGATCTGTATAAAATTGGGTTAGCCAATCCGCCACCTGAGCAACTGTGGCATTGGCGTTACCATCTTCATTGACAAAGGTGCCATTTTCAATTAGGAAACCAATGTGATAAATGCCATCAAAAACCGTATCAACTAAATTTTGGTTGCGATACTGTTGAGTCGCTCCGTCATTTTGGACTAAATGAAACCCTGTTTCTGTTGTGCCGTCATCATCGCCGTGGAGAGCAGTAAATTCTGCTAAACGGTTAGCGCGAATCCAAGCATTAATCGCAGTTACGTCACTGACAGTAAAAATGCCGTTACTAGCAACTCCAGTGGCTTGTTTGGCTTCTAAGATTAACTGATTTAATTCATTAGCCGCCGTCATTCCACCCGTAATATTTGTGCCGAGATTAGCACCAGCCAGTCCTGGATCTATGCCAATTCTTTCAACCGTTTGATCTAGTCCCGTTCCGGTTGTTCCGATTGGGTAATTTTGCACCATCGAATAAGATTTGCTTGCCATAATTTTTAACTATAAAAAATAAGGTAGTTAGTGAAATAGCAACAATTGTTAGACAAGTAACGGCAAAACCGCACTAAGGCAGGTTTATCCTAAATCCAGTTAGCAAAACCCAGTTATCATCAGGGACTGCTGAAGTGGTCACTAGGAACAAGAAGGCTTGTCCACTGCACTGGATCAGGGGGATTTGGTGTTACCCTGACAATTGCGGATCGATATCCTCACCCATACCCGAAGTCGCTCCCAACGATTGGACAGTCTCAGATGGTCGATAAGTTCTAACCGATTGTCTTGCCTCTGCTCAGACTATCGAACGAGGCTTTCCGACCTTGATAGTCCTGAGTCGGCGTTTGATAATCTAACCTTTGATGGAATCTTAGCTTATTGTAGCATTTTTTACAGATATACGGTCTGCGCTGCTTTTTCTCTCTTGGCGTTGCTCAAATAAAAATACCTGAGCTTGCGCGTAACTCAATTTAAAACTAGGCGATCGCTGCAAGCCTCTGATCAGATGGCTGACAACCGACTCGGTGCTATCTACTTTCGTCAACTGGAGGTTGGGACGGTGGGTCAGGTGAGGAGCAATTTGGGAAGTCGTCAGGACAATTTCCCAGCTATCAAAGACAACTAATATAAAGTAACTTTACACCTCTTTTATCACTTTTGGAAAATGCTATTCTTGTAGATGAGACAAAAGAGCTAAAAATCTTCATTGATGCCAATTGGATAATTTCAGCGCATCTTATGATAGTCTAAATCTTTTCGGCTCTTCGGGAATTGTTATGCAAATAATTAACTTCAAATAAAATTCGATGAGAGCAACTACGCTCAAAAGTAGCTGAAATCCATACAGGGAAGGACTTAAGGCACAAACAGGTTAATACCAAAAGATAGACAATTGAGTTAAGATTTGATATAAT
>NZ_JADBVE010000147.1:0-20169 GCF_020245285.1 Microcystis sp. M31BS1 | reverse complement strand
GAAATGGGGCGAAAGTCTGTGGACTCTGTGTAAGACAGTACATGGTTTTTTAACTGTGGTATGCGACGGTGGTGGAAGCAGAAACTTAAATCGTGAGGTTTAGGAATCGCCGCACTTTTAGGGCGGCGAGGATGTCAAGATTGATATTGTTAGGGGTTGGGGGATAGGTGTTAGGCAATAGGCAATAGGCAAAAGTCCTAACTCCAGTAATCCCGTCCCCTTTTTTTATTTTTTAGCTTTATATATGGGTCGTGTTTGGCATTTTATTAAAAGTGTGATGGGAATTATCTTTCGTCATCCTGTAACTGGGGTGACAATAATTCCGCTGCTTGCTGATGGTACAATTGTTTTAATCCGACGCAGAGACACCGGCAAATGGGCCTTACCGGGAGGGATGGTCGATTGGGGGGAAGATATTTTTAATACTGCCCAAAGGGAATTAAAAGAGGAAACAGGATTAAATTTAGTCAGTTTAGGGCGTTTAGTCGGGGTTTATTCCTCTTTTGAGCGTGATCCGCGCATTCACTCCATTTCAGTTTTAATTGAAGTGACGGCTGCGGGGAATTTTCAGATCAAAGATACATTAGAAGTTAGCGAGGTGAGAGCTTTTAGCGTCGAAACTTTACCTCTAGGCAATCTCAGTCACGACAATGGTCGCCAACTAGAAGATTATCTCAGGGGTGCCACTGTAGTGGCTTGATGTCGAGGGAAAGATAATGGAATTAGAAAGTTTGGCTAAAGGCAAGCGAGATAACATTTAGGGGAAATCAACACAATGACATTTGATTTTGATGTGGTAAAAGTAAATGCCAAAGGTCAGGAAGTCGAACGAGAAAAGGCAGAAGCCTCATATTTCGCCCAAGATTTGGGCAACGGCATCACCTTAGAAATGGTCGCCATCCCGGGGGGAACTTTCACGATGGGAACGGAAGACGAGGAAATCGAAAGACTGGTAAAAATATTTAATATCGAAAGACTGCTTAAAAAATTTGATGCGGAATGGGAGATCAAAAGACTGGAATGGGCGTACGCCTGTCGTGGTAGGAATAATATCCCAGCCAGACAGTCGCTCTGTAGAAGAATCAGACGAGCCATAATTACATTATCAGAGCGCAAGTCCGTAACTGTCCCACCCTTCTTTATGGGTAAATATCCTATCACCCAGGCCCAGTGGAAAGCGATCGCCTCTCGCACGGATTTAAAAGTTAAACAAGACCTTTATTTCAACCCAGCCTATTTTAAAGACCGTCCCGATAGCGATCGCCGTCCCGTGGAACAAGTCAAATGGTACGAGGCGATCGAGTTCTGTGCGAGATTATCAAAACTAACGGTTCGGGAATACCGATTACCGAGTGAAGCGGAATGGGAATACGCTTGTCGTGCCGGGACGACCACCCCATTTTACTTTGGGGAAACCATTACGGGGGAATTGGCTAACTACAATGCCGGCTATACCTACGCCGATGAACCCAAAGGAGAATATCGAGAAGAAACGACTCCTGTGGGACAATTTCCCCCAAACGCCTTTGGACTGTACGATATGCACGGCAATGTCTGGGAGTGGTGCGCCGATACTTGGCACTATAACTATGACGGTGCGCCGAGTGATGGCAGTGCTTGGATAGAAAATGGTGATGATAATTATGGTGATGATTATTGTTCTCCTCTGCGGGGCGGTTGTTGGTACAGCGATCCGGATGAATGCCGTTCCGCTTACCGCAGACGCGCTTCCCGCGGCTCCATGCTCCGCCGCTACTTCGACTTCAACCTCGACGGCGGTTTTCGGGTGGTGTGCGGTGCTGGGAGGACTTTGTAACCCTTTTTCTCTTTTTTCCCTTTTTACCCTCATTCCCTATTTTTTCTCTTTCCTTTTCTTTCCCGCCCTTAGGCGGGTCGATTTTTTTGAGAAAATGGCGTTAATGTTAAATTTTATTAAGGCAATGAAAGAATTATCGGTTATCAGTTGGGAAGGTGGTGTTATATTATGGGTAGTAAAGTTGCTCAAAAAGCCAGCTACAACCATGAGCGCTCTTGTCAAACCCTCTGGCCTGATTCCCAAAGGATTGCGGGTGCAACAGATTAATAATCTCACCCTATTCAAATTTACAGATGAACTGGGCGATCGGATGCAGACGCTTCTTGACAAGAAAAAAGCTGATGATCTCACCCCGGAGGAAGTCCTTGAGCTAGAAGCGATTGGCGAACTCGACCAAATTTTCAGCTACATCAACGCTGTCATTGCCGCCAGAGTAAATGGTCATTCCTAAATCGCTCTACCATATTGTTCGACAACGCGCTAGGTTCCGGTGTGAATACTGTCACTATCCCGAACTCCTCAGTTCCGCCCCTCTTTCGATCGACCATATTCAACCCTTTATCCAGAATGCCCGACGGCAATGGATAGCGGGCCAACTCCATCCACCCAAGGATGACCCACGACAAGAAATTAGTGAGACTTAAGGCGTGGTTTAAAAAAGGTTGATTGGGAGTAACAAAAGCTTAATCCTGATTATTTATTCCCCCTTTTGTCGTTTGCATAAGTAGAAAACGGGTTTCTCCGAGAAACCCGTTTTCTGTGGGTTACTCAACGGATTTAAAAATTAGGTAAAACCCTACACTCGGCCCCCAGGAAAAACTTTTTGCCGCATACCCTAAATAGGGTCTGCGGCAAAAAGTACGGGCGAAGCATTCGGATAGAAAATCTACGGTTTCACCGATAGGTTATTGCCCGAATGCTTCGCCCCTACAGGACACGGGCCGATGAAGACGCAAGGTTTTGAACGACGATTCTCTCAAAATCTTGCACCTGTGAGAGCAAAACAGAACCCTAAAACCCTTACCTCGTCTATATTTCACATTTATTCAGCATACCCTAAATATTGGCTTTCTCTCTTTAACGGCTGATTGTGCGAAGTTGCTGCAGAAGTTGATCAAGAATGTCTTCCATCTCTTCCGGGCTTCTGCCCATCCTGACCGGTCCGCGCAGAAACTCTTTAACCGTTATCTTTTTATCGCGGAAGTCACGGACAAAATTATAGATTTTTTCGGTGGATTGAACTTGTAATTTCATCTCCTCTAGCATTTGCTCAATCGGGTCGATGCCATCCTTCTCACAAGCGCGACTGGCCCTCACCATCTCGCCTTCCGGGGTATTTCGCACCGAGCGCAGTTCTCTTTTCAGGTTCTCGTATTGCTTTTTAAGTAGTTCGTTATTGGTTTCAACCCTCTCGCACTGTCGTTGGAGGTCGCTTTCCGATGAGCCTTCAACCGCGAAAGAGTCCCCCATTTGATACTGTCGTTCGATTTCGAGCAGTTTAGCAATATCTCCCTCCTTATAGGCACGGTTGACCTCCTTCATGATCTCATTGTGACGCATCCGAGTTTCGGGATCCGTAACCTTGTCGGGGTGAAAAATCTCGGCCATTCTCAGGAAAGTGCGGCGTATTTGTCTAGATTCAGGAGATTTAGGCGAGCTTTCAGGTGATAGCTCTGTTCCATCATCGTGACGGCCATAGGAGTCTTCCCCAGAGAAGAAATCCTGCGCGGATTGCTCCGATGCTCCTTCTGGTTCTTCGTCTCCGAAAAGTTCGTCAAGTTCTTCATCTCCATCGTCAAATTTTGGGCTAATCACCCCCGTTAACTGAAGTGTCTCGTAAATTCCGAGAATCCTTTTTTTTGTCTGCTGCCCCATTTTTCTAGCAGTGAGGATTTCGTCAAAAAGGGCGTGTATTTCGCGGTCGAGGTCGCTAAGTTTTTGATAGAGGGGTTGCCCTCTCTGGAAAATCTCCGTGGCCAGGGAACGCATCTGGTCGAGGAATTTCTTCAGTTCGTTGCGTTTTCTGCCAATCTGCTTGAGGAGCCACTGATGCTCCTCCTCTAAAGCTTGGAGACGAAAATGTAGGGAAGACAGAGCCAAGGCAGGAGCGGTAGGCGAATCAGAGGAGTTCGGTGATTTCGGCTTTTTAGATCTGGTCATTACTTTGGGGTGAAAGCATATTGTCTATTCTACCAAGCCGGAAGGAGCCGCATTCCTAAAACTCACCCTTGGCTCATTTTATTGTTTCTCCCCACCTCCCTGCTCCCCACTTCCCCAACCTCCCCACTTCCCCACTCCCCCACCTCCCCACTTCATAATTCATAATTCCCCACTTCCCCAACCTCCCCACTTCCCCACTTCCCCACTTCCCCAATTCCCCAATTCCCCACCTCCCCACTTCCCCACTTCCCCACCTCCCCACTTCCCCAATTCCCCACTTTCCCACTTCCATCACCCCATCACCCCTGCTCCAGCGCCCTACGGAAACCTTTTTAAGTGGCTAGAAGCTAGATATATCAATGGTCTTAATTAATTCTTATCAATCGAATTAAATTTTTGTACATAAAATTCTCGCTCAGATTAATTATTTTTTCCAAATTCCGCTAGACTTATTTATTAAGTTCAATCGAGACTCAATATTCCATAGCTAAATTTCTATAGCACGGGCTAGAAGGGAAGTTTAGCGAGGGATTCCTTTACCCATAATTCAGCACACATATTTGCTTTAGCAAGCAGGTAGGAGATTCTATGTCAAAATTTTCGAGACGGAAATTCTTAACCACGGCGGCAGTTTCAGCGGCAGGGGCTGTTGTCCTCAAAGGTTGTGTGGGTAATCCCCCCGACAGTACGGGTGGAACCAGCACCACCGCGCCCGCTTCCCCGGTTGCTTCTCCCGTTGCGGTGGCTCCCGGAGAGGCCCCCGAAACCACCAAAATTAAATTAGGTTATATTCCTATCGTTGAGGCCGCACCTTTAATTATTGCCAAGGAAAAAGGCTTTTTTGCTAAACACGGGATGCCCGATGTGGAAGTCTCCAAACAAGCTAACTGGGGCTCCGCTAGAGATAACGTCGAAATTGGGGCAGATGCGGGCGGAATTGACGGAGGACAGTGGCAAATGCCCATGCCTTACCTGATTTCCGAGGGACTAATCACCAAAAATAACGTTAAAGTCCCCATGTATGTGTTAGCGCAGTTAAACACCCAGGGTAACGGAATTGCGATCGCAGGTAAACACGAAGGCAAAAATATCGGTTTAGACCTAAAACCCGCCAAAGATTACATCCTCGCCATGAAAACGACGGGAACTCCCTTCAAAGCCGCCTATACTTTCCCGAAAGCTAATCAAGACTTCTGGATTCGTTACTGGTTAGCCGCCGGTGGTATTAACCCCGATACGGATATTAACCTAATTGCCGTACCCGCAGCCCAAACCGTGGCCAACATGAAAACGGGAACCATGGATGCGTTTAGTACCGGCGATCCTTGGCCAGCGAGAATTGTGGCCGATCAGATCGGTTTTATGTCAGCTTTAACCGCAGAAATCTGGCCCTATCACCCGGAAGAATACCTCGCCATCCGCGCCGATTGGGTGGATAAAAACCCGAAAGCTACTAAGGCACTATTAAAAGGAGTTATGGAAGCGCAGCAATGGCTCGATCAAGAGGCAAATCGGGCAGAAGCGGCGGCAATTCTCGCTAAACCGGCTTATTTCAACCTCAAAGAAGAAATTATCGCCGGTCCCCTCAAAGGGATGCAGAAAATGGGTGACGGTAAACCGGAAATCACCGACAAAAATAAAGGGGTTTTCTACTGGAAAGATCCCGCCGGTAGCGTTTCCTATCCCTATAAGAGTCATGATCTCTGGTTTTTAACCGAAAGTGTTCGTTGGGGTTTCTTGCCGAAAGAAACTTTAACCACTGCCTCAACATTAATCGACAAAGTTAACCGCGAGGATCTTTGGAAAGCGGCAGCCACAGAGTTAGGGGTTCCCGCAGCTGATATTCCTACCAGTACCTCCCGCGGTGTGGAGAAATTCTTTGATGGCAAAACTTTTGACCCCGCTAATCCCCAAGCTTATCTCGATAGTTTGGCGATTAAAAAATAGGGAGTTTTTCCCGATAGGCTAGGTGCATAAAATATCTAGTCTATTAATCCCAAAAGTGTTTTCTTCTCTTTCCAATCAAGTAACTTTATCTTCAACAAAGGAAAACGGCAAAATGGCAACTAGCGTCAGCAGAACAAGCAAGGGTGGTTTCAACTTTAGTAAATTCTGGAAAAAGCATTCTGGGGATATTCTTCCTCCGATTGTGGGTATTTTATTTTTCCTGATTTTATGGCAGTTAATGTCTATGGTGGGATTAATTAAATTACCGCCGCCATCGGACATTATTACTAATGAGCGTACCCGCACCTATTTAATGTATCCTTTCTTTGATCGTGGAGGTATTGATAAGGGACTATTCTGGCAAACTCTCGAAAGTCTAAAACGGGTATTAATCGGTTATTCTTTTGCCGCAGTGGTGGGTATTGGAGTTGGAATTATGGTTGGGGTTAATCCCTTCTTAAATAAGGCACTCGATCCCCTTTTTCAATTCCTGAGAACAGTTCCTCCTCTTGCTTGGGTTCCCCTATCTTTGGCCGCTTTACAACAAAACCAACCTGCTGCTTTATTCGTTATTTTTATCACCGCAGTTTGGCCAATTTTGATTAATACCACTGTCGGTGTCCAACAAATTCCCCAAGACTATATCAACGTTAAACAAGTCTTGCAATTGTCCAACCAAAAATTCTTTTTCAAGATATTAATTCCCTCGGCACTTCCCTACATCTTCACTGGTTTGAGAATTGCGATCGGTTTAGCTTGGTTAGCGATTATTGCGGCAGAAATCGTTATGTCGGGTATTGTCGGTATCGGTTTCTTTATCTGGGATGCCTACCAAAATAACTACATCAGTGATATTATTCTCGCTCTGTTTTATATCGGTGGTGTGGGTTTATTACTCGATCGCTTTATGGCTTGGTTACAAAATCAAATCGTTCGTCAATAGGGAATAAATGGGGAAAGTTTCCCCATTTTCAAACAACTGAAACTTGAGTCAATTTAAGGAGAAAAAACTATGAGTTTGTTTGTTGCTGTCGATAACATTGATAAAGTATTCCCCCTTAGTAGTGGCGGTGAATATGTGGCCTTAAAAGGGATCGATTTACAGATAAAAAAAGGGGAATTTATCTCCCTTATCGGTCACTCTGGTTGCGGAAAATCCACCCTCTTAAACATGATCGCTGGTTTAGATTTGCCCACGGAAGGAGTGGTTACTTTGCAAGGTCAAAGCATTAAAAAACCGGGGCCTGATCGCATGGTAGTCTTCCAAAACTATTCCCTTTTACCCTGGTTAACCGTCAAAGAAAATATCACTCTAGCCGTCGATCAAGTTCTCGCCCAACTATCAGAAGACGAAAGAAAAGCTGAAGTCGAAAAATATATCGATCTGGTCAATCTTCGTCATGCAGTGGATAAACGTCCCAACGAATTATCGGGGGGGATGAAACAACGGGTAGCGATCGCTCGCGCCCTAGCCATCCGTCCGAAAGTCCTACTTTTAGATGAACCCTTTGGGGCGTTAGATGCCCTGACTAGAGGTAATCTACAGGAACAGTTAATGCAGCTGTGCGAAGAATACGAAATGACCTCGGTAATGGTGACGCACGATGTGGATGAAGCGGTGCTATTATCCGATCGCATCGTCATGCTTACCAACGGTCCTGGCTCAAAAATTGGCGGTATTTTGGAAGTAGATATCCCCCGTCCCCGCAAACGCATGGAAGTGGTGGAACACCCCAGTTACTACAGTCTCCGGAGCGAAATTATCTATTTCCTCAACCAACAAAAACGGATCAAAAAACTACGCGCTCGCAAAGTCGAAGTTATTGCTCGTCACGGTTTAGAAAAAGTCAATCTAGAGATCGGTTTTGTTCCCCTCACCGCTTGCGCGCCCCTAGCAGTGGCCAAAGAAAAGGGATTCTTCACTAAACATGGTCTAGATGAGGTGAATTTAGTCCGGGAAACCAGTTGGCGAGGGGTTGTGGATGGGATCGCAGGGGGATTCCTCGACGGGGCGCAAATGCCTTCGGGAATGCCCACCTGGTTAACCGTCGGTGGTTATCAGGAGCAACCTTTGCCGATTGTCAGCGCCCTGACTATGACTCGTAACGGTAACGGTGTCACCCTCGCTAAACGCTTCTATGACGAGGGAGTGATTGACGGTAACGCTTTAAAACAGATGCTATTGGAATCGAAGGAGCAGCGCCATATTTTTGGCATTGTTCACCCCTCCTCGATGCACAATTTGCTCCTACGTTACTGGTTAGCGGCAGCGGGAATTGACCCGGATCAAGACGTTCACCTCGAAACTATTCCCCCGGCCCAAATGGTAGCCGACCTGAAAACCGGTAGTATTGACGGTTACTGTGTCGGTGAACCCTGGAACCTACGGGCCGCTATGGAAGATATCGGTTACACTGTCGCTACCGACTTAGAAATCTGGCAGGGCCACCCGGGTAAGGCCCTGGGAGTCCGGGAAGATTGGGCCAATAAATACCCTAATACCCACGTCGCTTTAGTTAAAGCACTGCTGGAAGGTTGTCGCTACTGTGCCGAGGAAGGGAATCAGGAAGAAATTCGTCAAATCCTCGCTAGTCGTCAGTACCTTAGTACCAATATAGATTATATCCAACTAGGTGATCCCAACTCCTACGCGTGCAGTCTCGATCAACCGATGAAAGAATATGCACACCATCTGTTCTTTGGGGATGGAGTCAATCGTCCCAGTCGTACCGAACACCTCTGGATGATGACCCAAATGGCGCGCTGGGGCCACATTCCTTTCCCCCGTAACTGGGTAGAAATTCTCGAACGCGTCTGTCGGGTGGGTGTCTTTAGTACCGCGGCCCGGGAATTGGGTCTAGGGGATATTAAATATCGTCGCACACCGATCCTTTTATTCGATGGTATCGAGTTTGATGCCGAGGATCCGATCGGTTATCTCAATAGTTTAGAGATCAAACAAAACGTCACCATGGCCGAAGTGGCTATTGATGCTCGTCCTAGTGCCAGTGAATCTCGCAAAATTGCCTAAAAATCGACTAAGGGGATAATTATTAGCCAATTATCTCCAGTCATTGCCCCTATTAACTAATTTCCCCCAAAGACTAATCATGTACACCACCACTGACACAGTTAACCGGGCAACCCAGGCCCCCAGTAAAGAAGCTTTTGTGACCATTGAAGGAGTTTCTAAGGTTTATCCCACTGCTAGAGGCCCCTACACCGTCCTTAAGGATGTTAATCTCAGCATCAATGAAGGTGAATTTATCTGTGTGATCGGTCACTCCGGTTGCGGTAAATCGACCCTATTAAATATGGTGTCGGGTTTTTCTTCTCCCACCGATGGCATCGTTAAAGTTAACGGTAAGAAAATTACTAAACCCGGGCCCGATCGCATGGTAGTGTTTCAAAACTATGCTTTGTTGCCTTGGTTAAGCGTTTTTGAAAATGTCTATCTTGCGGTAGATGCGGTGTCTCCCAATGCTCCAGAAGCGCAAAAACGCTCGATCGTGCGGGAACATTTAGCGATGGTGGGTTTAACCGAAGCTATGGACAAAACCCCTCCCCAAATCTCCGGGGGGATGAAACAACGGGTTTCGATCGCCCGGGCCCTTTCTATCCGTCCGGAAGTATTAATTCTTGATGAACCTTTTGGTGCGTTGGATGCGATTACTAAAGAGGAATTACAGGAAGAATTGCTGAAAATCTGGCAAGATAAACGCTGTACGGTGTTGATGATTACCCACGATATCGATGAGGCTCTTTTCCTCGCTGATAAGCTGGTAATGATGACCAATGGACCAGAAGCGAAAATCGGCGAAGTGATGAATATTCATTTCCCCCGTCCCCGCGATCGGGAAAGAATTATGGAGGATCCGGAATATTATCGTCTGCGTAACTATGCCCTCGACTTCCTCTATAATCGTTTCGCTCACGATGATGTCAGCTAAATGTGAGCATTTGTATTAGTTTGGGGTGCGGTTGACTTAATAGCGATCGCACCTAGATTGTTTTTCTAGGGAAGCCTTCTTCAAGTAAAATTATTTCTAAGTAAGTAAGTGGGTGGGTGGAATTTAATATAACGATGAACGTAGGTTGGGTTGAAGCATGAAACCCAACGACGGCATAGTTTACGCTACCGCTAACCCATCCTACAAATAATTGTGCCTCCCTACTTAGATGTTAAAAATTGTCAGATACCCCCCTTATCAAGGGGGGATCAAGGGGGGATCAGCACCCCCCTTATCAAGGGGAGATCAAGGGGGGATCAGCTTACTTGTTAACTAAATAGAACAATTAGCAGTCAAATACAATAATAATTTTTACTTTTTACTTAATCGATCATGCTCAAACAGATACGGAAACTACTTATCAATTTTGGTCAACAATGGCGCGATGAAAATTTCATGAGGTCGATTCATGTCATTGAAAACTTAGTTTCTAAGGTTTTATCCGTAGCCTTAATTGTTGTTATTATTGTTTCTCTTTATGATCTAGTAGTTATTCTAATCCAAGATTTATTTACTACGGAACCCGTCGGTTTTTTTAGCAAAACTTTAATTGAAATCTTCGGATTATTTCTCAATATTTTGATTGCCTTAGAGTTATTAGAAAACGTCACTGCTTACTTAAGAAAACACATCGTACAGGTTGAATTAGTCGTAGTTACGGCTTTAATTGCCATCTCTCGAAAAATTATTATTTTCGATCCCAACAAATACAGTAAAGATGATTTAATTGCCCTCACCGTGGGAACCTTAGCTTTAGCAGCAAGTTATTGGTTAATTAGAAAAGTTAATCGCGATAATCGTTCTTGAAGTAGTGATTAAGTACCCAGACAGAATTAATCATACCAAATTCGATTATTAAAGACTGATTATCTAATGCAAGAGTGCCTATTGCATTAGTAGAAAACGGGTTTCTCCGAGAAACCCGTTTTCTGTGCGTTACTCAACGGATTTAGTATTAACTTTGTCCAATTACTGATTAAGGAAAGGGGTAGATTTAGAAAACCTAACCCTTCTAAATATTTACTGGACTCTAGAAATATTACCCGCTTTAATCCAACCTTCGCGACCATCGGACAGACGCACGCGCTGCCATTGGCCATCGCTGCTAGTTCCCACCACACTGACTTTAGTATTGTAGTCGAGACCGCCGAGACGAGTCGATTCACTGGTAGGTTGAGAGCGCAGACTTAAACCGCTTTGCCATGTCACCCGCGCTTGATAACCCTCGGATGTGGTTTCTTTTTTTCTTGCTTCGGGACTGGGTTTCGGGGCAGCTTTTGGTGCTGGTGCAGCTGTGGGAGACTCTTTCACCTCAGCTTGGGGTTGTTCTTGGACGGGAGTAGTAGGGATGGGTTTAGCAGCTTTTTCCTCCTTAGTTTCCTCTTTTTTCTCCTCGGTAAAGACGGGTTTAGGAGGATTAGAATTCATACCGGAGAGAAGCATATAGGCGACAGCAGTAGCCCCACCGACTAAAATCGCCACTCCCATGACAAAACCGACCATAAATTGCAATAAACCAGATAAACGCTTCATATTGGTGCTAAATTAACTGTTAGGATTAACATTAAAACGATCATCGCGAGAGGCTAAACGAGCTTTACCGGACTTAGCCCAATCCTGTAGAAATTGGATTTGTTCTTGAGCAGTGCGAGCCAGGGGTATAATCTGACTAGCGGCCTCAAGCACATCATCGGTGCTAAAGTCGCGATTTTGACTAAAACCGATGTGCATCGCTTCCACGATGGTTTGTTCGATTTCTGCCCCCGAAAAATCGGGAGTTTCGTAGGCTAGTCGCTTTATATCATAACTTTTCAGATTATGGGGCCGGACTTTCCCTAAATGAACGCTAAAAATCTCCTCGCGGGACTTTTGGCTAGGTAGTCCGACAAAAAATATCTCATCGAAGCGTCCTTTTCGCAACATTTCCGGGGGCAAAGATTGGATGTTATTAGCTGTAGCGACGACAAAAACTGGCGATTGTTTCTCGGCTAACCAAGTGATAAAAGTCCCGAAAACTCGCCCGGTGGTTCCTCCGTCGCCTTTCCCATCCACTCCGGCGAAAGCTTTATCGATTTCGTCTATCCACAGCACACAGGGAGCTAAAGCTTCGGCGAGATTAATCATCTGACGGGTGCGTGATTCCGATTCTCCCACCAATCCGCCAAATAAACGCCCCACGTCTAGACGCAGTAGGGGTAAGTGCCAATGATGGGAAATAGCTTTCGCTGTCAGGGATTTACCCGTCCCTTGAATTCCCACCAATAGTAAACCCCGGGGATTGGGTAAACCGTAGGCGCGGGCGCGTTCACTAAAAGCACCACCGCGACGAATCAGCCAATCTTTGAGATTATCTAGTCCCCCGATGTCAGAAATCTGCTCTGTGGCGGGATAAAAGTCTAATATCTGGGTTTGACGAATCGATTGGCGTTTTTCTGCCAAAATTAATTCCACGTCCTCTGGCTCAATTTTGCCGTGACTGGCTAAACATTTGGCTAAAACCCGACGAATTCTCTCTAGGGATAATCCTTGGGCAGAAAGCACTAATTCATCCAGGAGTGGTTCTTTGACGGGTTGTCCGGTGGCAGCGATTAATCGCTGGATTTCCTGTTTGATTTCTTCGCCACTGGGGAGGGGAAAATCGACGACGGTGATTACTTCGGTTAGATCCGAGGGGATAGACAGTTCGGGAGCGACGATAATTAGGTTTTTGGGCTGAGATTTCAGAGAACGGGCCAGATTTCGCAATTTTCTGGCGATGGAAATATCTTCTAAAAAGCGCTGGAAATCGCGTAAAATTATGATCGCAGCGATGTTAGTCGGCAGCTTTTCGACGAATTCAAGAGCTTGGAGGGGATTACGCCGAGCCAAGTTCTCATTATTGGGATTATCTTGATAACCATCCACGAAATCCCAGACATAGACAGCACGGTTATTGCTCTGTTTGGCAATATCGGCGATCGCTTTTTCGAGACGTTCTTCTTCTAGGGTGCTAACATAGATGAGAGGATAGCGCGCCCGCAGCAGTAATTCAAATTCTTCACCAAAGCTCATAGCTATTCGTCTATAGTTTTTGCTATTTGTATCGTCAACAGAAAATATAGCAGTTAGCCGTCAGTCAAATAACCATGGTAGGTAAGCTGTACTACATTTTAAGACAAGCCAAGCTCGTCTATAAAAAGATTTAAAAAAAAGAAATTTACGCTTGTATTTTCTTAAATGTATGGTATAATTGCCTTGGCTTAGTCGGCATTAACCTTCTGTTAACTAAATTAACCATCGTGTTGATTAGATTAAGCTTTAGCTAATTAAATTAAATGGGCCTACCAAGAATGACAAAAGTTGGTCACTGGTTGGCTGCTTCTTTGCTGTCAATTAATTTCAGCCTTTCTCACAGCCATTCCCTAGGGGGGTTAAATTCATGTTTAAACTAGCTTCAGACTTCTTGTCTTTAGATTTTCTCCGCCAACAAAATCAGAAAAATAAGCCAGAAAGCCAACCCAACCCTTTGCCAATTTCTCAAATCATGAAAGAGGGAAAAGTTTTAGCGATAATTCTCCGACGAGAGTTTAACCAAGAGGGGATTCATTTCCTAACTCCCGATGATTTTTCCCAACAGTTGGCCTATATGAGACACCCGACGGGAAAAAGTATTATGCCCCACGTTCATAACAAAGTACAACGGGAAGTATTTTTTACCCAGGAAGTCTTAATTATCAAAAGAGGAAAACTGCGGGTAGATTTCTATGATGACGACCAACAATATCTAGAAAGTCATATCTTGAGAGATGGAGATGTGGTTTTATTGATCCAAGGTGGCCATGGTTTCCAAGTCTTAGAAGAAGTAGAAATGATTGAAGTAAAACAGGGTCCCTACGTTGGTAATCAGGATAAAACTCGCTTTGCGGGGATTGAGGAAACCGTGGTTAAAATGGCGGGAGCAGAGATAGCATGAGTAGCTTTATTCCCGTCAATGAGCCACTACTTGCGGGCAAGGAAAAACAGTATCTTAACGAATGTATTGATAGCGGTTGGATTTCTTCGGAAGGTCCCTTCGTTCAGAAGTTTGAAGAAAATTTTGCCCTCGCTGTTGGGCGAAAGTATGCCGTTTCCGTGTGCAATGGTTCTATGGCCTTAGAAGCGGCCATCGTCGCTTTAGGAATTGGTTCGGGGGATGAGGTGATTCTCCCCACTTTTACCATCATTTCCTGCGGAGCTGCCATTGTCAAAGCCGGGGCGATTCCCGTGGTGGTGGACTGCGAAGCGCAGACTTGGAACATGGATATCGCTCAGATAGAGGCAAAAATCACGCCCCGCACTAAAGCGATAATGGTGGTTCATATCTACGGATTACCGGTGGCAATGACTCCAGTTTTAGAATTAGCTCAAAAATACGGTTTAAAAATTATTGAAGATGCGGCTGAAATGCACGGTCAAACCTATCAAGGCAAACCCTGTGGCAGTTTCGGTGATATCAGCATCTTTAGTTTCTATTCCAACAAACATATTACCACTGGGGAAGGGGGCATGATTGTCACCAACCAAGAGGATATTTTTGAGCGTTGTCGTTCCCTGAGAAATTTATATTTTCAGCCCCAACGACGTTTTATTCACGAAGAACTGGGCTGGAATCTGAGGATGACTAATCTGCAAGCGGCAGTGGGTTTAGCACAATTAGAACAGCTAGAAACTTTTGTCCAGCGCAAGAGAAAAATGGGCAGACGCTACAGGGAATTATTGCAAAATATCCCCTCTCTAGAATTGCCCCTACCTCAAACCGATTATGCCGAAAATATTTATTGGGTTTATGGTGTTGTTCTCAAAGATGAGGTTAACTTTGATGCTACGGAAGCGATGAAACGCCTCAAAGAACATCAGATTGGTACGCGTCCTTTTTTCTGGTGTATGCACGAACAACCGGTATTTCACAAAATGGGATTATTGCAAAATATTTCCTGTCCCGTGGCTGAAAGACTGGCGCGCAGGGGTTTTTATCTGCCTAGCGGTTTAGCTCTCACGGACGAGCAAATTGAGCGAGTGGCCCAAGCAGTTCAGCAAGTTTTTGCTGAGGCTGAGTAGGGATGAAAAATTGATGAAAATTTTTTGAATAAAAACCGACTTTTATGATAATTGGCACGGAGTTTTTATCTTGGGTAGTAATTGCCGCCGGTTGCTTTTATTCCCTATATCTATGTATTTTAGTTCCCAAGGATGTTTTTTTTAATGGCGATGGAGCGCTGAAAGCTTTACTAGCTCGTCAGCTAAGTAATGGTCCATGGCGATTTGACTTAGTTGAGCGCGCAGAAGCTTGGGTTACTCGTCTTTGGCAAGAGGGTTTATACAGTTATCGCCCCCCTTTTGTCTACTACTTAAATCAACGTTATTATATCTCTTTTCCTTTTCCATTCTCTTTGCTAACTTCCCTTTTTTATAAACTTTGGGGTTATCGGGGGTTTTACTTGATTCCCCTCCTATCAATTTGGGTATTGTGGCTCAGTTTTTCAAGAGCAATTCCCGCTTTTTCCCTAGACAGTTGGGGGGGGCTTTTGGGATTAGTTATTTTGATTTTTGCTTCTCCCTTAACTCTATACAGTGCCATATATTGTGAACATACCCTCGCTGTTACTTTAGGATTTTTGGGAATTGTTATCGCTTTTTTTCTACCCGATACAGCTAATAGTGGCTGGCTGCCCAATTTATTAGGCGGATTTCTAGTGGGTTTATCGGTATGGTTCCGCTCCGAATGTCTGGCCCTAGTGGCAACTTTAACTTTATTAGTTTTCTTGGGGTTAACTCCAGAACAAACCTCAGTTTTTGCTTGGTATTCAACCGAGCAAAATCTTAATTTTTCTGAATTTCTGCTAACTAATCGAATAGCTTTTAGTTTTGTGCTAGGCATGATTGTTAGTGTGTTTTTACTGTGGTTGTGCAATAAGTTAATTTATAATCGTTTTCTAGGAGTTCACGCTCTGTTAGTCCTTGAGGAGTTTTCTTGGAAAAAACGTATTCAAGAAGCCCTGACCAGTTTTTATCAGTTAAATAGCTCTTTTTTTGTCCATTTTCCTATCTGTATAATTCCCTTAGCTTACTTGCTAACTTGGAGCGGTCAACAATTGAATTTTGCCAAGGATATTCCCGTAACTTTAATTAGTGTAACGGCGATTATCATCTTAGCTGTTCTCGTCAATCTTCGCTGGCAAGGAATGGTTAAAACCAAGGCGTTAGTCAAGGACAATATAATTTACTTCCTGATACTTTTAGCTAGTTGTTATCTATTTGACATCGGCAATATATCTCTAGATAAACAAATGCTTTTTGTCTATGCTCTCTATTTTATCTACACAGTAGGGGTGTCTTGTTTGGTCGATATTGCCCCGGGAGAAGTCATGGTGGGAGGTAAACAATGGGGACCGAGATATTTATTGCCTCTTATCCCCTTTGTTACCTTATTAACGCTGGAACAAGTAAAAATTATAGGAGCGAACCAAGAAGTTTTTGTAGTCAAGGGAAGTTGGGTTTTACTGTTAATCTTACTGGCAATAGGTGTCTATAAAAACATTTATCAAGGTGGAGAATTTTTCTATAAAACCCATCAGGGGATAGCACCAGCCATCAAAAGCATAGAAGAGGATACTAATTCTATTGTTGCCTTCTCTCATCAATATGCGGCACAAGTTTTGGGTTTTGGTCTGGAGAAACAAAAAACTTTCTTCCGTGTGGAAAATAGTCAAGCCATGGTTAAACTATGCCAAGAATTACTCAGTCAAGGATTGTTTAGTTTTCCCTACGTTTGCTATCCCTATCGCCCTTGTCAACTCTTAGAATCCCCACCGGAAGAACTGGAATTTAGCCAAGATGGACAAAAGTTTCAAATTGGCATAAATCGCTCTGGAATCATTGGTAAGTATCCTTTCTATGAAATAGTTATATCTGCTTCTGAGACAGGTTTACTAGCCCAAAAATCCGAGGATAAGCCCACAATTACTCCAGCAGCTAATGATTTAGTCTGTACGATTTTACCCACTTATAACGAGCGAGATAACATTAGTCAATTAATTGAACGTTTACTAGCTAGTGTTCCTAGTCCTTATTTAGTGCTAGTGGTGGATGATAATTCTCCCGATGAAACTTGGCAGATAGTAGAAGATTTCGCCAAACAATATCCCACTCCTCCCCAAGATTCGCAATTCCAATCGGGGGTAATTTTGTGTCGCAGAATCGACGAGAAAGGGTTAACTTCGGCTCTACAGAGAGGTATTGACGATGCGATTAATCTGTATGGGGCTAAAATTATTACTTGGATGGATTGTGATTTGTCTATGCCTCCAGAAGATGTGCCGCAATTAATCACACCGATTCGAGCTAAAAAAGCTGATATGGCCGTAGGTTCTCGTTGGATTCCGGGGGGTGATGATGTTGCCCACGGACTGATGGCCCGGATGTTAAGCTGGATTATTAATCGCATGGCCATCGTGATGCTAGGCAATCAAGTTCACGACTATACCAGTGGTTTTATTGCCGTTCGTTCTCAGGTTTTAGAAAAAATTACCTTAAATGGAGATTATGGAGAATATTGCATTGATTTATTAACCCGTGCCAATCGTTTAGGTTATAAGTTAGTGGAAGTTCCTTATCTTTGCGTTCCCCGCATTTATGGTGAGAGTAAAACCGGAATTAATCTCTGGGATTATTTGTCAAAAGGACGGAAATATGTGGCGACTATTTGGCAATTATGGCAAGAAAGATAAGATAATTATATCTTTTTTGAACTAGAATTAGTGATTCTGTAGTTATCCTCTGGTTCTTCAACTCTAGGAGCTAAACTTATGAAGAAAATGTTGACTTTTTGGCCTTGGTTAGCTACCGTTGGTGTGGCTTGGTCTTTGGGTTTTTTTTATAACGTACACTACGGTGGTGAATTAAAGTGGCTCCTACAAATGTACGAACAAAAAGTATCTTTTGCCACGCAGATAGATGCACCGAGACGAATAATTTTTGCGGGGGGGTCGGGGGTAAATTATAGTATTAACTCTCAATTCCTAGAACAGGAGCTAAAAATCCCAGTTTTTAACTTTGGTTTACAGGGAGATTTGGGATTAAATGTCATTTGCCCAATTATTTTAGAGCAGGTACGTCCGGGGGATATAGTGGTTCTTATTCCTGAATATTTAATGTTACTGGATGATGATGGTATTGGTTATGGTGATGGTTTATTTGGTTCGGTTCCCTTTAGTGTTGCTATTGGAAAACCGGGTTTAGGAAATATACCCTTAGAACAATTAGTTTCCGAGACTTGGTTAATGGGAGTTCCTAGTTTACGCACTATAGTAAAAACTGCTGTTGATGTTATACAAACAGGAAAAGCTAGGGGTTATTTATCAGATCCAATCACAGAAAAAGGAGATCCTACCGTAGTCAAACATCGTACAGGTAAATGGTGGGCTAGAACATTTGATCGACCTGTTTCGCAACACTCCCTCAAACGCATCGCTCAATTTCAAGAGGAGTTAAAAGCTAAAGGTGCTGATTTAGTAGTTTCTCTCTCTTGGGTTTATGCTAAGACCGATGAAACCACTGTCAAAAATGTTAAAAAAACTATTGAAGAATTGTCTAATATAGTACCTTTAATCTACAATCCAAAAACTCTTAATCTGCAAACAGATTCTAGTTTATTTGGCGATACCCATGAGCATTTATTACCAGAAGCAAGAATAATACGCTCTAAGGAACTGGTGCAACAACTACGTCCTATAATTCAGGAAAAAACTCCTCAAAATCATTGAAATTATTTCTATTCTCAATCGATAATTTAAAAGTTGATCGACTTTTTGTACTAGCAGTAATTTGGGATGGAGATAGCAGGGAATTGATTTAACCGGCAAAATTACCGTAAATTTCCCTGAATTTATTCAATTTTAATTTTTGGAATTGTTCTTCCTTCAATAAAGGTTCTTTTCCTCTCGGATGTTCCTGACTCTTTTTCTTGATATTTTTAACTCCTTCTTCTCCTAATTGATTAGATATTGATAATCTAATCCGACAGCTACTGTCGCCTTTTTGATTGTCCATCCTCAAAATATTTTACCTAACCAGTGCCATCTTCTTGTTGCCACTGAGTCTTGACTGGTTCTGTATTTATCTTTCGGTTCCTCTGAACTTAGATGTTCGGATAAGTACGCTTTCTTGGGCATTTTATCTCCTCGTCCTTACTCGTCTTACTATAGGATTTGCTATTACCCCTCGCTCAAATTTGTGCTACTATGGAAGGCAATATCGAGGATTTAATTTCTTTGTCTTCTAGCGCTGGTCATTGGAAAATCCTTGATAATTACTACAAAAAGTTATGAAGATAAGCTGAAGGATTCCTCGTTTATAATTATTAGGTATGAATAATGTTATTGACCATGATCGTTTATTTAAGGAATTAATTGCGACTTTTTTTGTTGAATTTATTCAGTTGTTTTTTCCTGAGATTATCAATTATTTAGAGCCTAATCAGATTACATTTTTAGACAAAGAAGTCTTTACCGATGTCACGGAAGGAGAAAACTATGAAAGTGATTTAGTCGCCCAAGTTCAATTTCGAGGACAATCATCATTTTTCTTAATTCATCTAGAAGCACAGTCTAGCTCTCAACCGGAATTTAATCGGCGAATGTTTACTTATTTCGCTCGTCTGCATCAAAAATTTGCCTTACCAGTTTATCCCATTGTCATATTCTCCTATGATCGTCCACAAAAAGAAGCAATTCGTCAATATAAAATTGAGTTTCCTGACTTAAAAGTGTTAGAATTTAACTATCAAGTTGTCCAGTTAAATCGCTTGAATTGGCGAGATTTTCTCAATCAAGCTAATCCCGTCGCCGCCGCTTTGATGGCCAAGATGAAAATTGCCCCTCGCGATAGAGCAAAAGTTAAGGCACAATGTCTAAGATTATTGGTAACATTAAGATTAGATGCCGCTAGAATGCAATTGATTTCAGGCTTTGTCGATACCTATCTCAATCTCAACTCGTCCGAGGAGATAGAATTTCAACAGGAGATTAGCACATTTATTCAACCCGAACAGGAGGGAGTTATGCAGATTACCACCAGTTGGATGCGCCGCGGTTTAGAACAGGGTTTAGAACAGGGTTTAGAACAGGGTTTAGAACGGGGTTTAGAACAGGGTTTAGAACAGGGTTTAGAACAGGGTTTAGAACAGGGTTTAGAACAGGGTTTAGCAAGAGAAAGAAATCT
>NZ_JADBVE010000146.1:0-7286 GCF_020245285.1 Microcystis sp. M31BS1 | reverse complement strand
GAACCTTTATGTAGAAAGGCATTTGGCGATTTTTGTCAATTGTTTTTGCTCTAGAGCGAACTAATCAATTAAGTCTCTTGCCAGATAAGGATTTAGTCGATTTATGCCCCCCTATTGAACCATACCAAGTAACGAAGAACCCTAACTCTTTTGGTTAGAAAAAGATAAACTTGAGAATCTTCAGTCAAATTTATTGACTCAAAATCAGCTGTACTTAATTTAAATGAATCAACCCTAGGGGTTTGGGGGGTTCTACCCCCCAAAGACGTGGATTGAGTGATAAAATCGGAAGTAATTAAGTACCTAAGCAAAATTAATTACACATTTCGATAAAGCTTTTGCCTCTTGCCTATTGCCTCTTGCCTGTCTTCACTAGGAAATTTATTTTGCATGACTACTTACCAATTTTAGAAGACAGTTTACATTTAAAAATCCCAACTCAACAGATTTACAAAAATGAGATGCACCGAGGGTTGAACAGGTTGCAACCCCGATAATTAATTACAGAACCCGGAAAATAAAAGGATAACGGAAAACCTTATAAGCATCGTTCCAGACTTGCAGGATAGCAAGAATGGGGAGAACAATATTCACCACAGCAAGAATCGGTAAGAGCAAATAACCGATTAAAACCCAAACTAGAATCCCAGCAATTAGGTAGTATAACCACATATTCAGGTGAAAGTTTAAAGCTTCTTTGGCGTTTTCCTTCACCGTTTCATCATCAGAAATGAAATAAATAGCTAAGGGAATCCCCACCGATACCAGCGTAGCACTCAAAAAGATCGAAGCATGACAAGCCACGGATAGGAGTCTTTTTTTGGTTAAATCTTCACTCATGACCATCGGGTTTATCCCCCTAAAATTGTCGTAGAAAGCGGATATCGCTATTATAACAACGGCGAATATCGTCTATCTCATGTAATACCATAGCAAATCTTTCCACGCCAAAACCGGCAGCAAAACCCGTATAGATTTGGGGGTCATAACCGACTGCTTTTAAGACATTGGGATCCACCATACCACAGCCCATCACCTCCAACCATTTGCCTTTCCACTGTACATCTACCTCGGCCGAGGGTTCGGTAAAAGGGAAGTAGGAAGCGCGGAATTTAACCGGTAAATCAGCCCCAAACATTTGCTTAAGAAATTCTTTAATTGTTCCTTTCAAATCCGTAAAAGTTAATCCCTTATCCACCGCTAATAATTCCACTTGATGGAAAACCGCGGAATGGGTTGCATCCACGGTATCACGACGATAAACCCGGCCCGGGGCCACAATCCGAATCGGGGGTTCGTGACTTTCCATGTAGCGAATTTGGACCGGGGAGGTATGGGTCCGCAATAAACGACCATCCCTCAAGAAAAAAGTATCCTGCATATCCCGGGCCGGATGGTCAGCAGGGATATTTAAAGCCTCAAAATTATAATAATCGCTTTCTACCTGCGGCCCAGTGGCGATGCTGTAACCCAGACCGACGAAAATATCGATCATGCGATCAACTGTGCTATTTAAGGGGTGAATTCGCCCTAAAGGACGGCTAAGAGCAGGTAGGGTGACATCGAGGGTTTCCGCCGCTAATTTCGCTTGAATTTGGGCATTATTTAGACTTTCTCGCCGGGATTCCAGCAGCGATTGTACTAATTCTTTGACCTCATTAGCGATCGCACCGAGGCGCGGTCTCTCTTCGGGGCTTAATTTGCCCATTTCCCGTAAAATCTGCGATAATTCTCCTTTCTTACCCAGATAATTCACCCTTAGCTGTTCTAAGTCTTCTAGGGTTGTTGTTTCTTCGATGGAATTTTCCGCTTTCCCTGCTAAGGTTTTTAGGGCAGTTTCGATCGGATGGGGGGATAAACTCATAATTAGGGCATTTTCTAGGGCAGCATTCTAGTCTAGTTTATCTGCTCGGGTGGCGGGAGAGGCAGCATCAATCAAAGCTAATAGCTATGTGCTACGATGGAGATCGAGAATAAAAGTCGGCACTGCGGCTCGTTGTCAGTATTAATGGTCAAAGCGTTTCTGTTTAGTATTGGTTCAGCTAGTTCCCGAAATCTTGGTTCTCTACAAATCTGTTGTTTTTATCTGTGCAAGGATAGGTTTTATGTCAATTTATGTTGGTAATCTCCCCTTCGAGGTTGACCAAGGCGACGTAGTTGAGGTTTTTAACGAATACGGTAAAATTAAGCGCGTTCACCTCCCCATGGAGCGGGAAACGGGAAGAAAACGCGGGTTCGCTTTCGTGGAAATGGAAACCCCAGAGGAAGAAGCTGCCGCTATTGCCGCTCTTGACGGCGCTCAATGGATGGGACGAGAATTAAAAGTCAATCAAGCTCGTGAAAAAGAACCCAGATCTTCCTTCGGTGGTGGCAATCGCAATCGAGATCGTCGCTACTAATCCCCAATCGTAACCATTCTAGGCTATGATTACCTAACTTGTTTTCATTGTCAATAGGGGGAGCGAGCGCTCGTTTCCCCGCTTGTCTATCTAACATCCCAAGGAGATTCTTGTGGCTAAACGTCGTAATTTGAAAAAAGAAAAAGCTGAACGCAACCGTGCCTACGCGCGTCAATTCCGGGCTGCCTCTAATCGTACCACCACCAGAGGAGGTAGAGGCGGTTATTCCAGCGATCAAAGACAATCTTCGGAAAATGAAGGGGCAGCCGATACCTAATCTGCTGACTTAGTTAATCTAGCAATAAAAGCCATAGCCTCGCTTTTATTGCTGACTATTCCATCTAAAGTCGCCCCCAACACCGCCGCAAGTAACGATTTAAACTGGGGACCGGGTTGATAACCCAAAGCTTTTAGGTCATTGCCGTCGATAGGAGCCTCAATCTGCGACCATTTAGTTAAATATTGCCAGATTAAACCCCTAATCCTAGTCTGACTCCTCACCGCCACCAATAACAAACTAGGAACCTGATAACCATTGAAAAAGCTGACAATTTGACTAACGGGTCGATCATAAGCAAAATTATTGCTAATCTCCCTTTCCATAACTTCTAGTTTTTGTAAACGCCCCACAGTATCTTTAGGCAATTGTAAGTTATTAGCGATCGCTATTCTTTCCCCCACAGCCAGAGAAGCGATTAATAATTCCAACCGCATTAACCAAACATTCACCGGCAATTCCAGACTTAAACAATCTAACCAACGACTGAGACAGCGCAATTGTCGCCATAAAGCCCGATTTAAACTTAAATCCCCGTGTAAACAGTGCAAAGCCCCCAAATCAGCCAACTTTTCTAAGGCACTTTCCCAGTAATCCGCCTCTAAAATATAATTCAACTCCGCTTTTAAACGGGACTGTAAAGCGGGTGCATTCTGATTTTGTTGCCGTGAGCGATCATAAACCCCACTTTCGATCGCATACCTAATATAGTTTTCTGTCAAGGGTTCAATAACAAATCTTAAGCGAGTGGCAAAACGCACCGCTCGATAGATGCGCGTTGGATCCTCAATAAAACTATTAGCGTGGAGAACCCGGATGTGTTGGGCGCGTAAATCCAACATACCGCCAAAAAAGTCGAGTAATTCTCCCTCTTTCGGCGAAGTTAGGCGAATTGCCAGAGCATTAATCGTAAAATCCCTTCTATACAAATCCTGTCGAATCGAACTAGCCTCCACTTGGGGATTACTGGCGGGATAGGGATAGAATTCCGTGCGTGCCGTGGCGATATCCACCCATAACGAGCCAAAACGCTCATCTTTGTGCCATAACAAAGCCGCCGTCTGAAATTCCCCGTGAATCGATAACCGGGCCCCCGGATAAATTTCCTGTAAACAATTAGCCAAATCCACCCCCGCACCCACACCGGCGGCACGATGGCAGCCATCCACCACTAAATCGATATCCTGTAACAATAAAGAATCCCTTTCTGTGGCTAACAATAAATCCCGCACCGCACCCCCAACCAGATAGAGATGCCAACCGCGTTTTTGAGCGGCAGCGGCGGCAGCTTGCAGGAATGACCATAAAATCGGCTCTAAACGCTCTTTAATCGCCGGTAAAAGACAGGAAACCAAAGCAACCCCTTCAAAACGCACCCGCTCATTTTGATGAATCTGTCTTAATACATCTGTACGAGTGACGATACCGACTAACTGCCCATTTTCTAGTACAGGTAAACGCCCCAAATCATACGTTACCATCAGCGACTCGATTTCCTGAAGAGAAGTGTCGGGGGTAATAGTTTTCGGATTACAAGTCATGTATCCCTTCACAGGAGAGCGAGAAAAGCCGTGATGGAGAGCTAAATCGAGGTCACGACGAGAAATCACCCCAACTAAGCGATCCTGATCATCTACCACCGATAACCCCGAATGGCCGTAACGAAAAAGGATGCGCTCGGCTTGAGATATGGAAGTATCGGGACGAATTGTCCGCACCGGAGAAGACATTAAATCCCTAGCGGTAGGAGAAGGGGGAATTTGAGCAATTAAGTCCCCCAGTAGTTGATTTAACTGTTGAACTGGCTGAACATCGCGAAAACTCACCGAAGCGGCCTGAGCATGACCACCGCCGTTATAGGGGGAAAAAAGCTGATATAGATTCACTCCATCGATCCTAGAGCGACCAATCACAGTTAAACGCTGTCGGGAATTATCTTCCTCGTCTTTACTATAACTATGGCCAAAAAGTAACGCATCACTATCGGATAATTCCAGTAGGCGCTCGGCTACACTAGACAAACCCGGGATAAAATCGGCAGTATGGAGGAGAACGTGGGCGATTTTACGGTCATGGATCGTTTTAATCTCTAGATTTTCCCAAGCAAGGCTAAATAACTCCTGTAAGCGCGGGGAAAAACTCGGTTGACAGTATTGGGCGATCGTTTTAATGTTAGCAGCACAGGTCATTAACCAAGCCAAAGCATAGGCATCCCTGGGGGTACTACCGGCAAAAGTCAGGGAACCCGTGTCAACGTGAATACCGAGCGCCATTACCGTCGCTGCCATCGAGTTTGGTTTAATCTGGGCTTTTTGTAAAGCTTCCACAATTAAAGTCGTGGTGGCTCCCACCGCTTCTAAATGGACGCTAGAGGCGTGAATATCACTTTCACTATCCAAATGATGATCATACAATTCGATCGCCTGTAAATGCCCTAAATCGAGCCACTGGGAGGCTTTTCCCAGACGCTCTCGCCACTGATTATCAACGATAATTAAAGAGCGAATACTGGCCGGATTGACACTACGCAGTTCAATTAAAGCGAATTCATCCCGATGCAGGGCCAAAAATTCCCTTACTGTTGGGTGCGCTCCCCCCGTTAACACAATGCGACTACCCGCTTTCAGCAACGATAAACCCACCGCTGCCCCCAAAGCGTCAAAATCCGCCGTTTGATGACATAAAATTAAATCCATAGTTTTTTTGAGGTTTTAGGGGTTGGGGGTTAGGGGTTGAGGGTTGGGGGTTTTGGGGTTTTAGGGTTTTGGGGCATTAGTTGAATTTCCCCATTTCCCCACCACCTATCCCCTATCCCCTAATCCCTATCTCTTATTTCCATTAAGTAACAAAATTTGGTAGGGTTGAAAACTGCGAGAGTAAGTTGCTCCAAAAGAGGTAAAATCAGGATACATCCGAGAGCCGATGACCTTGAAGATGGGCGCAAGCAACCCGTAAATCCATAACCTAAATGGTTCAAAAATATGGTAGTAGCGAAGATGTTGATCTTTCAAGCGAGGTAGTCAATTAGGATATGTGCAAAAGTAAGTTCAAATGCCTTGTGGCTATGAACTAAAGGTCTTGCCGTTTAGACCTTGGATGTCCTTATTCTTTGAGCGGAAGTAAACCACTCATTTAACAAGTCCTTCCAAAACTTCAGTTGTCTATAACTCTGGAGAACGGTACTATATCAGGGAGAATTATCTAATATCAAGTGTTTTAGGAGAACCCGATCATGTCCATTGTCTTTCAATTCTTTCTCATTGCCCTAGTTTTATTTTCCTTGCTGATGGTGATTGGGGTTCCCGTTGCCTATGCTTCCCCCCAAAACTGGGATCAATCGAAACCCCTCCTCTATGTGGGTTCGGCAATTTGGGCGATTTTAGTCGTTGCCGTCGCTATTTTAAACTTTTTAGTTATTTAGTCTTGATCAGGAGAACGGGAGTCAGGAGGAGATAGGGTGATAGGGTTTTGGGGTGATAGGGTGATGAGACAGCTTCCCCCACTCCCCACTTCCCCACTTCCCCACTTCCCCACTCCCCACTCCCCACTCCCCACTCCCCACTCCCCACTCCCTATCCCCTTTTGCCTATGACTGTTTTTGAGGGAAATTTTACCGAGGATATATCGTCCTTGCGCTTTGCGATCGTGATTGGTCGTTTTAATGATCTCGTCACTGATAAACTGTTATCAGGCTGTCAAGACTGTCTCAAGCGTCACGGGGTTGATGTCAATCCCGATGGCACACAAGTGGATTATATCTGGGTACCCGGTAGCTTTGAAGTGCCAATGGTAGCCCGTCAAGTCGCCCTTTCCCACCGTTACGATGCCGTCATTTGTCTAGGGGCAATTATTCGCGGCCAAACGCCCCATTTTGACTACGTTGCCGCCGAGGCTGCTAAAGGCATCGCCGCGGCCTCTTTTCAGACCGGTGTTCCCGTTGTCTTCGGTATTCTCACCACTGATACTCTACAACAGGCCCTCGAACGGGCCGGTATTAAAAGTAATTTGGGCTGGAATTATGGCCTATCTGCCCTAGAAATGGCTAGTCTCATGCGTCAATTGCGCCCCCGGGATGAAGATAAACCCCTAGAATTATTGCAAAATAATCCCCAACAGGCACTGATGGAAGGCTAAGAAAATTCCCCCAGCATTTAGGATTTTAGTTGTCCCCACTCCCGGAGTTCCAATGATGAGCGAAGCTGAACAGAACAAATATATTAACCAACTCAGACGGCAATTAGTCAACGCTGTCGAGAGAATCAAGACTCTGGAATTAGATTTAGAACCAGAGGGGCGGATTACGGCAGCTTTTGACGCTATGGAACGGCATATAGATGAAAAATTCGCCGCAGTGGATGAAAAATTCGCCGCCATTGACAAGCGCTTTGATCGTTTGGAACATCAGTTCAACCGACTACAGGCTAAGATAGAAGTGGTTCTCGAAGCTATTACCGGTTTGGGGGATTTGCCAGAATTTGACATCCTCGCCGCCCTAAAAGTGCGGCGATTCCTAAACCTCACGATTTAAGTTTCTGCTTCCACCACCGTCGCATACCACAGTTAAAAAACCATGTACTGTCTTACACAGAGTCCACAGACTTTCGCCCCAT
>NZ_JADBVE010000145.1:0-4115 GCF_020245285.1 Microcystis sp. M31BS1 | reverse complement strand
GAACAGTTAGGATTATATTTAGGCATATTTGACGGGAAACTGCGTTATTTTACCGTCGATGGTCAACTGGTTCCCACTCCCCAAGAAGCTGAATTACAGCAAAGACAAGCAAAGGAACAGATTCTTTTAGAAAGGGAACAGATTCTTTCAGAAAAGGAACAGATTCTTCTAGAAAGGGAACAGGAAAGACAGGCAAAAGAACAGGCTCTTTTAGAAAAAGAACAAGAACGACAAGCTAAGGAAAGATTAGCGGCAAAATTACGAGAATTAGGCATCAACCCCCAGACAATTTAGCCGGTTAAAATCTGCAAACAGCGATCGATAACCCCTTGAGTTACAATTATCTTGATTTGACTGGACAGACCCGAATGCAACTAACTCCCGAACAATACAAAGAAAAAATGCAGCGCCGCAAGGTTATCCAAGAGGAACGTTTAGCCGAAAAAATTGCTGAAAAAGGTTTAATTATCGTTAATACTGGCGATGGTAAGGGAAAAACCACGGCAGCCCTCGGTATGGTTTTACGTTCCCTCGGTCATGGTTACAAAGTGGCGGTGGTACAATTTATCAAAGGTGCTTGGGAACCTGCCGAACAAAAGATTTTTAGTGTTTGGGGGGAACAAATCGAGTTTTATGCAATGGGGGAAGGTTTCACCTGGGAAACTCAAGATAGAGAAAGAGATATAGAGAAAGCCCAAGAAGCATGGCAAAAAGCCCTAACTTTTCTCGAAAATCCCCAATATAAATTAATTTTACTCGATGAGATCAATATCGCCCTTAAATTCGGCTATCTGGATATTCAGGAAGTTATCGCTGGTTTAGCCCGAAAACCCGCTAATTGTCACGTTATTCTCACTGGTAGAGGAGCTTTACCCGAATTAATCGAGATAGCGGATTTAGTCACGGAAATGAAGTTAATTAAACATCCCTTTCGTCAACAGGGAGTGAAAGCGCAACCCGGCATCGAATTTTAACTACTGCTTAAGCGTTGTACCGTCTCTCCCGACAATAATCGATGAGTTTCGGCGAGAAGATAGGGAATTTTATCAGCGTGGGGACTAGCGGCTAAACAGGCAGTTAAATCGAGTTTTTCCACCTCTTTTGCCTGTTGACCGGGGAACCAATGACCCCCATTCCCCAAGAGATTGTATCTGGCCTTGGCAAAGTCAATCATATCGTAGGCGATAGCGAGATTGCGTAACCAGAGGATAGAACGAATATTGATGTGATTGGGGGTATTTTCCCAGCTAGGTAAACCCAAAGACCAAGTTTTTACCCAATTATCGCCTAAACAGTTGATCATCTCTCCTTGCAATCTCTCGATAATTGCCGGTAAAATCTCCTCGGATCGATCGAGTAAGGGTAAAGTTTTCAGGTGTTCATCAAAATCTCTGGCTTGCGCAGTACCGATACTCAGGGTATGAACGGCCCGATGACTGAGACAGAATAGGTCATTAAAAACCATCGGACTGAGAGGAGAACAGAGCGCGACGAGCTTAGGGGGAGGATTGTAGAGATGGCCGCCCTTATCGGAGGGACTAATGATAAAAACGCCCATATCGTGCTGTTTTGCCGCTTCTATGGCTGGCCAGTTATTCTGAAAAATATAGTACCAGTGCAAATTGACGTAATCATAACAATTTGTTGCAATAGTCTTGACAATTACATCAGTTGGTGCATGGGTGGAGAAACCGATAAAACGAACTTTTCCCTGTTGCTGTAATTTTTTCGCCCCTTGCCAACAACCGCCCTCGGCCATAGTGTCATCGAGAATTTCAGCGGTGTTGATGCCATGGATACCCAACAAATCCACATAATCTAACCGTAAAAATTGCAGGGATTGCTCAAATTTACGGCGAAATTCCCGCACATCTTGACTAGGAGAAACTTTCGTCTGCACGATAATCTCATCCCTCGGTAGTTGCGGCAAAATTTTGCCCAATTGCATCTCCGAAGTGCCGTAACCCCTAGCGGTTTCGATGTGATTAATCCCCACTTCTAGAGATTTATTGATGATTGCCTCTAAATTGCCTTGATTCTCGTCGGGAATTTGCGACATTGGCAAATCCTGCCACTGAAATTGATAGCGCATTCCCCCACAGGAAAACACCGGCATTTGTAGATTAGTGCGACCGAAACGACGATACTGCATATATTCAGTTATCAGTTATCAGTTATCAGTTATCAGTTATCAGTTATCAGTTATCAGTTATCAGTTATCAGTGGGGAGGTGGGTGACCACTTCGTGCGCGTTGCGGGGGGTTTTGGGGTATTAGTTGAAACTGGGAGCATCTCATTTATACAAGTGAGTAATTATACTTATCCATAAAACTGGTTTCTAGCAAGGCTTTCAAAATAGCTTGACATAAAAACCTGATTTAGGGGTTACAAAGGTGAGATGCTCCCGTTGAAACTTCCCTATTTCCCCATTCTCCCATTCCCTGTTTCCTGTTCCCTAAATTTAATCGGGTAAAGTGAGGATTTCGACACCAGTTTCGGTGACGGCGATGGTGTGTTCAAATTGGGCCGAAAGCTTACCATCTTTAGTAATAGCAGTCCAACCGTCTTTTAAGACAATATGTTGCCAGGTTCCCTCATTAATCATTGGTTCAATGGTGAATACCATGCCGGGGCGAATTGTTTTGCCTTTGCCGCGAATGCCGTAGTGGGGAACCTGCGGACCGGTGTGAAAAACATTACTGATACCATGACCGACAAAATCTCTAACCACTGAAAATCCCTCTCCTTCGGCGTATTCTTGGATAGCGGCGCCGATATCGCCGATTTTACCCCCCGGCTGCACCGCATCTATGCCTCTTTGCAGACATTCTCTAGTCACTTCCACTAACTTTTTGGCCAAGGGGGAGGGAGTACCGACAAAGAAAGTCTGGGAGGTATCGCCGTGATAACCTTCTAAAATCGGGGTGACATCAATGTTAATAATATCGCCGTCTTTGAGGATTTGATCGGCGCTGGGGATGCCGTGACAGATAACCTCGTTAATGCTAGTACATATGGACTTAGGAAAGCCATGGTATCCTAGGGGCGCACTTTTGGCTCCATGGGCGCAGGTCCAACGTTCTGCCTCGTCATTGATTTCTAGGGTACTTACCCCCGGTTTAACCATATCGGCCAGATGGTCTAACAGTTTAGCCGCTAATCGTCCGGCTCGACGCATTTTTTCAATTTCCCGGGGAGAGAGTAAGGTGATGGTATCGTTGCCCATGAATTATCCGACTGTTAAGAAAGATTCTTGTTACATTTCTTATCCTAGCAAAATCGGGCAGCGTTATGGTTTAGGGGGTTGGGTTATAGGAGCGGGAAGTGGGGAAGTAGGGTGTGGGGAAGTGGGGAAGTGGGGAAGTGGGGAGAACAAAGCTGCCTTTTGCCTTTTGCCTTTTGCCTTTTGCCTTTTGCCTTTTGCCTTTTGCCTTTTGCCTTTTGCCTTTTGCCTTTTGCCTGTCCTGATATGTAGCGCATACTCAACGGATTTAGTATCAGACCCTACAGATAAACGTTTTTGTTGTCCTTTTGTCCATCAGTTTGATGTATTTTCGATAACATTCAACTTTAGAATTCTTAATTATATATATCAACTTTTTTTGAAATGATATTATGTAGTTATTGACTGATAACGGGGACAGAGACAATGAGTAAAAGCGACAAAAATTCTGTGAAAATGGTATTTTCTGCGTTAAGTATTTTGATAATTAGCCTACTGCCGGCCTGTGGCATAGGGGAATCTCCAGCTAATAAATCAATTAAAATTGATGGTTCTAGTACCGTATACCCGATTACCCAGGCCGTGGCCGAGAAATTCAAAAGCAGTCAACCGGGTACAGCAGAAGTGAGCGTAAAATTTTCGGGAACCTCAGGGGGATTTCGGGAATTCTGCGAAGGAAAAACTGATATTAGTAATGCCTCTCGACCGATTCAAGCCGATGAGATGTCCCTGTGTAATCGCTATGGCGTAAGATATACTTTAGACGTTCATAATCTGAGATTTATTAAACTTCTGAAATCGTAGAGTCAGCAAGGAATCCAGTTCTTTTTTATGTTTCAAATGGGCATCATTCAAACATTCATAAATGGCTGAAGAAAAGTCAGAAAAGTTT
>NZ_JADBVE010000144.1:0-3163 GCF_020245285.1 Microcystis sp. M31BS1 | reverse complement strand
TCAGTTATCAGTTATCAGTTATCAGTTATCAGTTATCAGTTATCAGTTATCAGTTATCAGTTATCAGTTATCAGTTATCAGTTATCAGTTATCAGTTATCAGTTATCAGTTATCAGTTATCAGTTATCAGATTTGAGTTTTAAGTGTGCAGTATTAACAAGTAATTTAGATAATGTCTCTTGCATAATTAATTTTTGATGGTTCGTTCAAAAACGTCAAAAATAAGGATTAGATTGTCTAAAATCTGTAAATAGACCATTTAATTGATTATTATTCATTCTTAATTCTCCTGACTACTGACTTCTAATCCTAACAACAATTTTTGATTTTTACAAGAGGTCTGATGATTTGGTATTCTCAAAAGGTTTACTGGCTATGGTATGATTAAGGGTAGTTTGTTAGACTATGATATTTTCCATGATCATCTGTTTTTATCTGATATCATGCTGAGAAAAAATTCACGCTCTAAATTTGGGTTTAAATCATGATAACTACACTAATCGAACGAGAAGCAGAACCAATTTTAATTAGTGACTTAACCTGGAGAGAATTTAAAGCTGTTGAACAGCTAATCGATCGCCCAGGGTTAAGGTTATCTTTTTTAGATGGAGTTTTGGAGATTAGAAAAATGCCAGGGAAAAAACACGAAACTATCAAAAAACGTATTGCTTCTTTAGTAGAAATTTATTTAGAATTTTTGGGATTAGATTTTACTCCTACTGGTTCTGTCACCCTAGAAAATGAATTTGAAAAGGTTAAAAGAGAAGGTGATGAATCCTATGAATTGGGAGCAAATAGAAAACATCCTGATTTAGTGATTGAGGTGGTTGTTAGTAGTGGAGGAATTAATAAACTGGAAGCATACAAACGCTTACAAATCCCTGAAGTTTGGTTTTGGATGAACGACGAGTTATTGTTTTATAGTTTAGGAAATGAGGGACATGAGGCTGTTAGTAAATCGCAACTTTTACCGAGTTTAGATGTAGGTTTATTGATGCGTTGTATTAATACAGAAAATCATGCTCAAGCACTGCGGGAATTTAGAGCAGGGATAAAAAATATTGAATCAACATAACAATATAAAATGGTGATTTTTTAAGATTTTTTTATCACCATAACTCCAAGAGAGCCAAAAATTACCCAACTATAATCACAATTGACCAAGAAAATGTGCGAGACAGTATCGCTTTAATAGGGGAGCATCTCACCTTTGTAACCCCTAAATCAGGTTTTTATGTCAAGCTATTTTGAAAGCCTTGCTAGAAAACAGTTTTAGGGATAAGTGTAATTACTCACTTGCATAAATGAGATGCTCCCCTTTAGTAGTTTGTAGGGTGCGTTAGGAGCGCAAAAAGATTATAAAACGTACAAATAAATTAAATACGCGACGTAACGCACCATTATTATTGAAGGAGATTTTAAAAAACATAATAAAATAAATTATTTAGTAAATATGAGGTGCGTTACGCTGTCGCTAACACACCCTACAAATTATCTATTACATGAGAAGATTAATAACAGAAGTCGGGGATCTAAATTTTATCAGAATCAGATATAATCAAATTGGGTAAATAACCAAAATAATCTATGAATACGTTAGAACTTCGTGAACAAATCCAAAAATATGTTGAACAACTGTCACCAGAAAAATTACTCGTAGCAGTTGATTTTTTAGCATATTTGGCAACAAGAGAAGATGATGCTACTCAAGAGTTATTAGAGATTGTAGGATTTAAAGAAAATTTTGATCATGCTAGAGAAAATGTAAAACAAGGAAAGGTGATTACTGTTGACAAACTTAAACGAAAATATTAATTATACTGTTGTTATTAGTATTGATGCAGGGGAGTTTTTTGAATCTGCTTCTGCTACTTTACAAAAAAAGTTAGATAGATGTTTTGAACGTTTAAAAATTAATCCTCGTAATCATCCTAATATAAAATCTCTCAAAGGTGAGTTATCAGGTTATTATCGTTATCGAGTAGATGACTATAGAGTTATTCATGAAATTAATGATGATTTAAAACTGGTAACAATAATTTTTATCGCCCATATAAGTAAAGTTTATGAATAGCTGAAATAAAAATTAAGCAGCCAATTCTGTAGGGTGCGTTAATGAAATGCAACGTACTTTATAAATTCACCGTTAAATATCTTTGAAAAAAGCATTGTTTCCAAAAATACTTCATTTAAAACACTCAAGCTCTAATCACAGTAATTTTATATTGGTTTTCCGTCACCACCACCTCAGTGGATAATCTCTCCTCCATAGGTAAAGCATTTTTCCGTCTATCAAAGATAAATAACCAACCAAAATCTAAACCCAAACGCCCTAAATAAGATTCTATTTGTTCAATTCCATCAGCTTGGGGATCGCGTTTTTTATCTCTCCACACCTTCAATTCAATCCCTAAAATTACATCTTTATACTGCAAACATAAATCCATTCTATCACTACCAATTGCATATTCCCTTTCTAAAACTCCTCCACCATTCACCACACGATGTAAAAAAGCCATTAATACTATATGTGGAGCGATTTCATGATAACCAGTGCTACCTAATAATGGTTCGACCTGTTGTCGCCAAAATTTGAGAAATGCTGTTAATAAAGCATCTAGATTTAATTCACCCTCTGGGGTTAACCAAGTGGGTGCAATCATGGGTAAAGATGCCATTGGTGTGACTGTTAACACCCTAGGTAACACTTCTCGATAAATGGGATTAGCAATAGTTAAACCTCCATAAGGGTGCATTTTACATAATCCTAAATCAATGACAAATTGAATATCATCATTAGGTATATTTCCTAATTCTAAACCTGCTAACATCGGTTCAATAATGGCTTTGATTCTTGGTTCTCTTAATCTTTCCGCTAAACTATCCAAGTGAGTATCCTGACGAGCTATTAATATTTCTTTGGCTGTTAAAATATGTTTTTTGGTAATAGTAATACTTTTATCTTTTACCATTTTTTCTACAATTTCTTTAGCTAAAGCATTGACTAACCAAGGTTGTCCTTGGGTTAAATCATAAGCTGTTTCTATTGCTTCTGGTGTAAAAATTTGTCCTGCTGCTGCTGTATGTTGTTGATATAATTCTCCCACTTCTGCAAGATTAAAATTTCGCATAGTCAGAGAAGCAACTTTTATATTAAAAGGAC
>NZ_JADBVE010000143.1:0-16361 GCF_020245285.1 Microcystis sp. M31BS1 | reverse complement strand
TTCCCGTTCTGGCAGCTTCCCAGTAGTCGCTTTTGTTTTCAGGTGTGCCATGACTATTATAGCAAAGGGATTGCTACTTGTTTCCAATTAGTCACTGATAACTGATAACTGATAACTGATAACTGAATAGAGTTTGTCAGCGAAACGTTTTTTGTCTTTGCTGAAGCGGTAATTCGTTTGAGTTCTTTTTCTAGGGATTCGGGAATTTGTGTCCAATCAATTAGTTGGTGAACTTCAGGAAAGAAGAAGTATAAAAACGCTTCAAAATACTCGGTTAATGCTTCTTTCCAGGGTTCATCATAATTGGCGGTTGGTTGTTTCATAGCAAGTCGCTACCAATTGGAAAGTTAGGCACTCATCTAAATCTATTATTCCCCATAAATATCATCAATGCTACTTGTCGTCACAAAACTTCCCATTAGAGCAACCTACATCTACATCTTTGTCCTGTAGGGGCGAAGCATTCGGATAAAAAATCTACGGTTTCACCGATAGGTTATTGCCCGAATGCTTCGCCCGTACTTTTTGCCGCAAACCCCTAGATAGAGTCCTATAGCAGCGGGCAGAAGGCAGTATTTTCGCCGCTTTTGCCCCCTTTTAGAGAGATTCTTCGATCACGGAACCATCTTCTTGCACCCAGGCGAGATTTTTAATCATTCGATCGCGGGCATAGGTGCGAATTTGTGCCTCGCTGCGACCACCTAAATCGATCGCCACCCTCAGATTAGGATCACTGGTGCGAAGGGAGCGAGCTTTACTAAAAGTCGCTATCTGGGCGTTATTACCCAAAGGGACAAGCAACCAGTCGAGGGGGGGAGCTTGAGTGGGTAAAGTCTGCCCCGATAATAGACTTCCGTGCAGTTCTTCGATATTCAGGGAAAAACCGATACCCGGAGCCGATTGGCCTTGGGGATGAAAAACGCCCAATAATTGATCATAGCGTCCGCCCTGGCCTAAAATACTGAGATTTTGCTGGTGATCACTAACCGCCTTAAAAACGATGCCGGTGTAGTAATCAAAGGTTTGAATGAGACTTAAATCGAGAATTAGGGGGAAAGGACTAGAGCGATCAGCATTAAGCAGCTCTACTAGGGATTTAAGGTTATTAACGGCTTTTTGGGCTGATTCTTCCTGGGCTAATAGGGCCACTTGTGCGAGGACATCCTCAGGATTACCGCGCAGATGAAATAATTGTCGGGCTTGCTGCCGGAGGATTTCGTTGGGATAGGGAAGATTTTCGAGGCTAACGTAGTCGAGGAGGGCTAAACAGCGTTTCACCTGTTCCCGTAAGGGATCCGGAAAGGGAGAAAGTAGCGAACGAGTCAAACCCGCTTCTCCTAAAATAATCTGCCAGTTAGGGACGGCCAAACTATCGAAACAGTCGGCCAGGAGCAGTAAAATCTCGGCATCGGCTAGTAAACCGCCAGAAAAGAGCAGTTCTACCCCCGCTTGATAGAATTCCACTTGACGACCGTGATAACCGGCACTAGGGCGACGAAAAACGTTGGCCCGATAACAGAGACGTTGGGGATAGGACTCCCCACTCATGCGGGTGACGGCACTACGGGCAATGGAAGCGGTTAATTCGGGGCGTAATCCCGATAGTCCTTGACTATCCCCGTGCAGTTGGATCACGGTGCTGGGATCGATCGCACCGCCTGCGGTGAGGGTATCGAGCCATTCAATGGTGGAGGTGACGATCCTTTGATAGCCCCAACGCTGAAAGACAGACTGAAGGCGATCGTTAATCCAGCCTTTTTGGGTAACTTCTAGGGGTAATAAATCCCTTGTCCCCGCCGGGGGTTGATGAATCATGGGAGTTTGCTAATCAAAATCGGTGGCACTGGTCAGTCCTATTTCACTTTACGACAAGTTGGGTTTAAAGCAGCAATTCTAAATTTGCCCTGTAGCAAGGCTTGTGGGGGTTAGTTCGCATAATAGGGGGTCAAATTCAATGGGATTGCAAATTTGATTTCACTCCCTTGACGGCGGCTTCTAGCGGAACATTGCGCGGAGGGAACTGGAGAGTTGATTGGCTGCCCGTGCGGCCACCAATCCCGAAAGGGCGGCGACCACTACTGTGGCAAGGCAGGTTAACTGGGCAGCCCCCGGTCCACCCACCCCCAGCACCATCGCCATGGCGGTCAGAGGTAGGCGATAGCCGCCCGCAATACCGGCCGCTGCCCCCGCCGCACCAGCCAGATCCCCCGAAATCTCAAAGGTGGTTGCGAACACCCGGCCGCTGAGGTCGCCGATCGCCAGAAAAGGGACAAACACGCCGCCACAGCCCCCGGCTAAAACGGCAGCGGTGGTGGCGGCAGCCCGGAGCAGAGCTACCGCCAACAGGTGGTAAGGAGTCGTTTCAGTGTTTTCGGCCCAGACGATAGCGGCTCCCCCCGGTCCAAAAGCCGCTGCTGGAGTCGCCACCTGTCCGATCACGATCGCCAAGAATAGCATCACCAGGCCACCGATCAGGAGACGAGTGCCGGGCCTGTCCCGCAAGCCTCTGGCCCAGTAGATCGCCTCACCGGTGAGGGCTGTAATCGTGCCAGCGATCGCTCCGATCAACAAAGTGGCACCCACCGCATCCCAGAAGTCAGTCGGGGCAACCTGCGGCACGACTAGCCGGATCAGTTGCAGCTTAAAGGCAACGTTGACTCTCCATCCCACCAGTCCCCCTGCTAACATCGCCGCTGCCCGCTCCGGGGTGAGCGGAACCTGGCGTCGCTGACTCAACTCAAACATAAAGAAGCTGCCCACCAGCGGGATTCCCATCAGAGCAGAAACACTTGCCGCACCGCCACCGATGGCCAGGGGCCGCACCAGTTGACGCAGGGCTGGATTTATGCTACCCAACCAGGTTCCCGTGGCCACGCCAATATGAGCCGCCGGTGATTCTGTTCCCATGGGCGCACCCAGTCCAACGGTGGAGAGGATGGCCAGGGCGCGCAACGGTGCTAGATTCCAGGGGAAGCGCTCTTCCGCGCCAGATGCGTTGACCACGTCACCGGTCAGATCGGCGCGAGCAATGTCATGGGGGAAGGAGTACCAGTCCATGAGAGAACCCCAGCGGCCAGAGGCAGTGGCCTCCCGGGGAGCTAAGGTCTGCACGGGTTGCCCCCTACCCAGTCCAAACAGGACTAGCACTGCTAAGGTAACGCCCACCACAGGCAGCAGCAGTCGCCAAACGCTATCCAGTCCAGAGGCCCTATCGAGGGTTTGCTTGATCGCCTGGGTCAGCAGTACCGCGGCCAGAGAGCCGATCAAACCGCCGAGCAGGCCGCCAACAGCCCATGTGCCTACCCTGGTTAACAGAAGTTGTAGTTTGTTATTTAGCATCGTGCCAAGAAAGTTAAACTTTTATCGTTCCTATAGCCAGTCCATTGGAGTGGTCAAGCAAAACACCCTGAAAGTCTTTACTATATAGTTAGTAAAAGTATAGTCAATTATAAACAGACTGAATTCCATTTGAGAAATTCCCTTCACTTTTACTTCGAGAGATTAATTTCCTTGGCTGAACTACGCACCTCTCTATCCCATAGCTGAACGGATTTGGGAATGCTTTTCTTAGGATGTTGTAACTTGAAACCACTACTCAACGGATTTAGTATAAGTTAACATTTCAATTAGACGGTTATAAGGAATAGCAACAAACTTTTGGCTGTTAGCTTTGCCTATGTTAGCCTTCTGTTTCCAGCCGTCATTTTTGCCAATAACTAAAGCAGACTGAGGGTGTGTTAGCCAAAATTAACACACCATTAAGGTTATTTTTAAGTCAGAACCAGCCTCATTAGGGGATAGGTGTCTTAATTTCTTGCATAATCATCAACCTAAAAAGATTTAATCGTGTTCAAAGATTCGGTAACGTGAGCTTTAAAATCTAACATAGAATCAAAAATATGTCTGACGATTCCCTCTTTATCAATGATATAGGTAACTCGTCCAGGGAGGACGAATAAGGTAGCGGGAACACCGAATAATTTCCGCACTCGGTTATCGCTATCACTTAAAAGGGTGAAGGGAAGACTATATTTTTGGGCAAATTGTTGATGAGATTGAGGACTATCGGCACTAATCCCAATAACTTCCGCACCCGCGTCGGTAAAGACTTCGTAACTATCGCGGAAAGCGCAGGATTCTGCGGTACAACCCGGAGTATCATCTTTGGGATAAAAATAAATTACTAGGGATTTTTTACCGATTAAATCCCTGATATTAACCGTTGTCCCTGTTTGGGAGAGGAGAGAAAAATCGGGAACTCGATCGCCTACTTTTATAGCTGCCATAAGATTAATTAATTGAATAGATAATCGTGGATAGGGTGATACTTTACATTCTAACCTTTTTTGGCCTTTTGTTTAGCCCGTTTCGCGGCAGCTTTAGCGGCTTTTTCTGCTTCAATGCGTTTTTGTTCGGCTTTTTGTTTTTCTTCGTCTAGTTTTTCTAGATAATAGTGATAATCTCCTGCATAGACAATTAATTCCCCATCCCGAATCTCGACAATTTTGTTAGCTACCTGGGAGATAAAATAACGATCATGGGAAACAATTAAAACCGTGCCTTCATAAACTTTTAAAGCCGATTCTAACATTTCCTTGGCGGGAATATCGAGGTGATTAGTGGGTTCATCGAGAATTAATAAGTTAGCGGGAGCAAGTAACATCTTGGCTAAAGCAAGACGCGCTTTTTCGCCACCACTCAAAGATTCTACTTTTTTTAATACCGTTTCCCCACTGAATAAAAATCGCCCTAAAAGACTGCGAACCTCCACATCTTTCCAATCGGGAACTTCATCATGAATGGTATCTAAAACAGTTTTAGTTAGGTCTAAAGCTTCCGCTTGGTTCTGCTCAAAATAACTAGGAATAACGTTGTGTTTACCGATTTCGATCGAGCCTTCTGTGGGAGCTTCTAACCCAACAATTAAACGTAAAAGCGTGGATTTTCCTGCACCATTTGGTCCTAAAAACGCCACTCGATCGCCCCTTTCTATTTCCAGATTTGCTCCCAAAAAGAGAATTTTATCATCGTAAATGTGAACAATATTTTTAATAGTTACCACTTCCCGACCACTACGCACTGCTGGAGGAAACTGGAATTTTAAGGTACGCACATCGGCAATTGGTGCTTCAATTTTTTCTACCTTTTCTAATTGTTTTTCCCGGCTTTTTGCTTGGGTACTGCGGGTGGCACTGGCCCGGAACCGATCCACGAAAGCTTGCTGTTTTTCTAGTTCTTTTTGCTGACGTTCGTAGGCACTTAACTGAGCAGATTGTTGTTCGTATTTTTGCTGTAGGTAGGCAGAATAATTACCTAAATAAGTGGTAGAAACTCCCCTTTCAGTTTCGACAATTTTGGTACAGAGGCGATCAAGAAATTCCCGGTCGTGGGACACTATGACCATGGGAGTGGTTAAATCCTTGAGGAATTTTTCTAACCATTCAATGGTTTCCAAGTCTAAATGGTTAGTCGGTTCATCGAGGAGTAAAATATCGGGAGTTTGCAGGAGAATTTTGCCTAAACTCATCCGCATTTGCCAACCACCACTAAAGGAACTTACCAAGCGATCGCCGTCATCAATAGTAAAGCCCATTTCTGGTAAAATTTTCTCGATGCGGGCTTCTAATCCGTAACCATCTAACCCTTCAAATTGTCTTTGTAAGCGATCCAATTGATGAATTAAGCGATCTAATTCTTCGGGATCAGCTTTTTCCATGCGCTGGGGAATTTCTATTAGTTGATGGTGGACTTGATTCGCTTCTTGAAACACCGTCCAAAATTCCTCGCGTACCGTCCGACGGGGATCCACTTCAAATTCTTGGGTAAGATAGCCGATATGGAGACTGGTAGGACGGATGATCTCCCCAGCGGTGGGTTCCACTTCCCCCATAATAATCTTCAGTTGGGTGGATTTTCCGGCCCCATTGACTCCCACCAATCCGATGCGATCGCCAGTTTTTACTTCCCAAGTGACATCTTTTAACACTTCTCCCGTCGGGTAAATCTTACTAATTCTCTCTAGTCGTAGCATCGCTGATTTTTCTCCAGTCCTAGGCAGTTGAGACAGTCCGCCTTTATTGTAACATTTAGTTAAGCTTTACTGGTCTCTGTCAAGTTTTCTCGATTGAGCCACCTGACAGTATTTTTGATCTGAAAGAGATAATAATGTTTAATCCCTACCCCATAAAAAAAGAAACGGCTAGTTTGATCACCAAAGATGGAATTAGTTTAGCTGCCGATATTTATCGTCCCGATAGTAGGGAATCTTTTCCCATTTTACTAATGCGACAACCCTACGGAAAAGCGATCGCTTCTACGGTGGTTTATGCCCATCCTAGTTGGTATGCACGTCAGGGTTATATTGTAGTAATTCAGGATGTCCAGGGACGGGGAAACTCGACGGGAAATTTTAATTTATTTGCCCATGAAATTAGCGACGGATTAGAAACCATTGAATGGGTTTTAACTATTCCTAATAATACGGGTGTGGTGGGAATGTATGGTTTTTCCTATCAGGGAATGACCCAATTATATTCGGCTGCCAATGGTCACGGTGCTTTAAAAACTATTTGCCCAGGGATGATCGCTCACGATTTATATCGAGATTGGGGCTATGAAAATGAAGCATTTAATTTACAATATAATCTCGCTTGGGCAATACAATTAGCCGCAGAAACAGCTAGATTAAAAGGGGACGAAACAGCTTATCAAAAACTCTGGGTAGCTTCCCGAAATTTACCCCTTTTTGATCCTATTGCTGCCTCTCCCCAAATTCTGCAAGATTTAGCCGCCGATTCTTTTTATCACGATTGGATTACTCGTTATCTTCCCGATGACTATTGGCAAAATTTATCACCGCAAAACCTTTTAAAAAATATCGATTTACCGATGTTACATATCGGAGGTTGGTTCGATCCTCATCTCCGGGGAACTTTGAGTTTATACCAAGAAATGCAAGCGCGTTCTATCTATCCCCAACAGCTAATTATTGGTGCTTGGACTCATCTACCGTGGGGGAGAAAAGTAGGAGAGATAGATTATGGTCAACAGGCAATTAGTCCCGTGGATAAAATGCAGCTGCAATGGTTTGATTATTTCTTAAAAGGTCAGGAAACGGAGTTATTAAAAAATCCTCCTATGTATCTATTTCAAATGGGGTCTAATCAGTGGCAATATCTGGAAAAGTTTCCTAGAGAAAATCAGCAAATTTATTATCTTGCTAGTCAAGGTTTAGCCAATCTGCGCGAGGATGAGGGGAAATTAAGCGCGATTTTGTTAGAACCTGCGATCGAGGATACCATCGTTCACGATCCTTGGCGACCGGTCCCATCTTTAGGAGGTCATAGCGCCCTACCGGGGGGAGTATTCGACCGCACCATGCTAGACTGTCGCAGTGATGTGATTACCTACACTTCTCCCCCCCTAGAGAAAGATTTAACGATTTTGGGTAGTCCCCGTCTGGATTGTTATTGTCAAGCAGACGCGGTTAGTTTCGATATCTGTGCGGTGGTTTCTCAAGTTACCCCCGATGGTCGAGTTTTTAATATCACTCAGGGTTATAAACGGGTAAATAATCCCGAATCACCCCTAAATATTTCCATGCAAGCCACTTTTATCACTATTCCTCAAGGTTATAGCTTGCGTTTGAGTCTCAGTGCTTCTTGCTTTCCCGCACATCCCGTCAACGCGGGGACTGGCAGCCATCCCCACGCAAGTCGGGCGATCGATTTTTCTACTATCACAATTAAGGTTTTTTGTCAAGGAAATTTTCCTGCAAAATTGCTATTACCTTTAGTCGGGGAAAGCTAAACCGCTGCGGGGATCGCGAATGTATAAACCTAACACCAGGGAGGAGATAACCGTATCCCAGACGGGGGTGAATTTGGGAGCATCATCGACCCAATAATCCATAGTAATTAAACATTGAACTCCAGAACCAATACCCACGGCAATGCGCGAATAAGCTGGCCGATTTTCTTGGGGGTCGATGAATTGAATTTGCACCCAAACAATGCGCGCTGTTTGACGTTTTTCTTGGATAACTTCGCCGATTTCGTGAGGATTGCGGCTATCTTCACGAGCTAACTTTTTGACCATTCCTTTCAGGGGCAATTCTTTCCAATCTCCGGGGGGAAGTAAATTATAGGAAACCTCTAAACGACAATCATCATTGGGGGGTTTTCTATCCAAAAAACGAAAGGAATTATCATCGGGTTCAAAATGCCAATCTTGAGGAACTTCAAAGCGAACTGCACCGCGACCAGCTACAAAAATACTGTTACCCGGACTAGATTTCCAGTTATGATCTGGATTTAAGTCGAGGGTTTCTTTGATCCATTGCAGATTGTGTTTTTTGGATTTAGCCATAGGGATAATCCTGCGATCAGAATCGGACTATAGCTGTCATTATACAGGCTTTTTCCTGAGAATTAAATAGGGTGCATCTCACTTTTGTAAATCTACTAAGTAAAACGTAGGGTGCGTTACTAACGCACCACCTATCATCAACTAAGTAGCCAGTTACAATCAAAGAACAGGAAATGAATCTCACTTTCGTAAATCTACTAAGTTGGGATTTTTAAAGGGAAACTCTCTTTTAAAATTGGGCGTTACTTTCGATTTTATCACTCAATCCAAGCTTTTGGGGGGTTCTACCCCCCAAACCCCCCGTTGGGGTCGTGGCGCCGCCCCCAAACCCCGGAGCGCATTAGTTTTTCGGTGGGATGCTTAGACGCGATTGTTCATATTTTTGTACCAATTTAAGAGTCACTGATAATTGCTGATTGTCGGTATTTCTGCAAATGTTGAGATGCACCCACCAAAACTTCTGTCTTCACCATTAGTATAACTGCTTCATAATTTTTAAAAATCCCACAGCACAGGATTATCATCCAAGAAATCAGTTACCTGTTTACCAATATTATCAATTAATTTTAGGTCTTCTGGGGTTAAATTAATTGTCATTGCCTGAGCGTTATTAACTGCTTGAGCAGCATTTCTTACCCCAGCAATTGCATTAGTTTGGGGTTGCTTAATTAACCAAGCAAGAGATAATTGAGCTAGGGAACAATTATAGCGGTCAGCAATCGGTTCTAATTGAGTTAAAGCCGCTTGTACCCTCTGAAAGTTTTCGCCATGAAAGAGTTTATTTTTAATTCTATGATCCTCCGCTGCCAACTGATAACCATTTCTAAATTTTCCTGTTAATAAACCTTGGGCAAGGGGAGAATAGGCCAAAATAGAAATATTATTCTCTATACAATAGGGCATAATTTCCTTTTCTACCGAGCGCCAAAAGAGAGAATAGGGAGGTTGAATACTCTCAATTCTGCCGTATTGACTGGCTTCTTCCAGTTGAGAGCGGGAGAAATTGGAAACCCCTATAGCTCGAATTTTTCCCTGTGCCTTTAGATAATTAAGAGCGGCCATAGTTTCAGAAATAGGCACTATTTCTGTGTTCCATGAGCCACTAGGCCAATGAATTTGGTAAAGATCGATATAATCAGTTTGGAGGTTTTTTAAAGAGCGCTCGCAAGCTGCGATAACTTGCTCATATTTGAGGTGATTAGCAAAGACTTTGGTGGCATAAATTACCTGTTCTCGCACATCGGCTAAAGCTTGAGCGACAATCAATTCTGAGTGACCTTCCCCGTAGATTTCGGCTGTATCTACAGTGGTAATTCCTGCCTCAAAAGCTGCACGAATGGCTTTAATACTTTCCTCATCTTCAATACCTGCCCACATCTTTTTTCCTGCTTGCCAAGTACCCACAAGAAGGGGAGTAATTTCTATATTAGTCTGACCGAGATAGCGTTTTTGCATAACAGTTTTTTTGATGGGTTATGTATGCTTAGGGTTTTAGTCGGGTTTAGGGTTTAAAATCTCAGCTAAAGAGGACTAAAGTGACAAGGATAAAAACCTTTACCAGTAGGGGTGTAAAGAACAAACTTAACAAGCCACAAAAAAGACCTAATAAGCGGGTACTGAGGCTAATTATTTCGCCTTGAACATTATAGCTAATCGACAGGGCGATGAGGGCTAGAGTAAGGAGAAAAATCATAGTTTTCTTTCCTGAGTCTATTGAGCAGAAAAGCCGTGACTGCTCACGACTTTTTGCCGTTTCTATATCTATTATTAGCTCGATTACTGGGCTAATGACATCGGGGTAAAGTGAACTTTTTTAACGGAAAAGATTTAAAAATCCGTTGAAGAGGCCTGTCAGACCGGTAAAGGGACTTAAAACCGTGCCGAGGGTGTCGGTGGCAGAGGCCAGACCGCTACGATGAACCACAACCACATCATTATTGCGGAGAATCGGGTTAGTTTTCTCGTTGATACCCTGGGAAAAATCGATGTTAATTGAGTTTTTGGTGACAGTCCCGTTAGGATTGAGACGAATTAATTCCACTGTGGACTGATTGGCGCGACGCTTATCAAAGTCTCCTGCGGTTAAAATTGCCTGATTGAGAGGGGTATTGGGAGGAACTTCAATTGTCCCCGGTTTTTTCACCTCCCCGACCACTTTCACGTTAATGGTTTTGGGGGCAAAACTGGCCGATGCTAGGGTTTCCGATTCCTTGGCCGAGATTTCAGTAGCGGTGGGGATAATCACCGTATCCCCTTCTTGGAGGATGATATCAGCGGTCATATCGCCTTTATCGAGCAAACTCCAGAGATCTACGGGGATTTTCTGCTGGGAACCGTCACGGGTATAACGCAGCACTTGCACCTGTCGGATATCAGCGAGGGGTTTGATACCTCCCGCTTCTTGGATAGCTTGGGTTAGTCGGGCCGGTTGTCGTCGAATTCCCCGATTATTCTCTGTGGTGACGGTGTTAACTTGATTGGGGACAATACGATGGGACCCCGGACGATAAACTTCTCCCACCACAGTAACATTAATTTCTCGATCGCTATCTAGTCCAAAATTGGCATCAGCTAATTGATTGACTTCCCCGACGCTAAGGGTCGTTTTAGTGGGAATAACGATGCTATCACCATCTCTAAGGCTAACATCTTGGGTTTTATCGCCTTTTTGGATTAATTGCCAGAGATTGGCTTGAATTAGCTGTTCTTGTCCCTTGAGGTTGCGTCGGATTTGAACTTGACCAATATCGGCCACGGTGGTTACTCCCCCCGCTTGCCGGATTATTTCGGTCAATAGGGGCGTTTTTTGGCTTTGTTCGGGGTTAATTGTATAAGTACCCGGACGATTGACTTCCCCCGCGATGGCGATTTGCAGAGGCCGGGGAGTGAGAATGCTAACAGTAACCACGGGACGTTTGAGATAGGTGGTGTAACGTTTAGCGAGGGTTTGGCCGGCTTCGGTGACGGTCATTCCTTCCACTTTGACGCTACCAATCAGAGGTAAAGTTAGGGTTCCATCGGCTAAAACAAGGAAATCGCCGCTTAAATCCGCGACTTGGTAGATGGTGACGCGCACTTTATCCCCTTCTCCTAGGGTGTACTCTTTGCTTTCTGCGGGGATAGGAGCAATCGCCTCTTTAGCGGGTGCAGCGCTACTAGGAGGAGTAGCTTGGACTGGGCGAGCTTCTAAGGAAGTTAGAGGGGCAATAGTGCCGATAATTAATAGATAACGCAGTGATTTGCTGATTAAATGCTGTAATTGGCCGCTATTTAACATGATCAATAGGATTAATTTTATCGTTAACATTGGCGATTAGTGTAGCACAAATAGTCGATCGCCTATGGAAACCCCCTGTAATATCGCATCTATCGAGAGTTACCGCTAACTGTAAGATAGTTTTAATGATTGCCTGTATGTAAAGGGGTATATTAATTTTATGACAGCTACTAGCACAATTCCCGATTTTTGTCAAGGGATAAAATATTTTGGGACTTCCTTACCCGAATTTGATAAATATGCAGGAAAAGCCGCTATCGCTGAGGGAAAAACCGCTATTATTGCCGCTAATGACCCAAATGCTATCTATCAAACTCTCCTAGCCGCCGATGCTTTGCGTTACCTCACCCTGCAAATCACCGCTACCAAAGAATCGGGACACCCCGGCGGTTTTGCCAGCGCTGCCGACGTAATTGCCTCTTTGATGATGTTAGGCCAGAAAAATATCTTCACCGAAGTGGGCCATCATGCCCCCGGTTTTTATAGTAACGTCTTTCTCGATCGCTCTCTCGAAGCCATGGGCATCAGCAACGTCAGGGAATTGGGAGAACGTTTTCGGGAAAAACACGGACTTTTAGGGCATCTTTCCGGACAAATCCCCGGACTGCTCGGGCCGGCTGGTCCTTTGGGCCAAGGCCAACATTTCGCCATGGCGGCGGCCAAATTACACCCTAATACCCTTTTCCCTGTGACTATCGGGGATGGTGGTTTAGGAGAACCGTATATTATGAGTAGTTTCGGTCATTTTCACACTGCTTATCCAGAAATTACCAATTTTCTGCCGATTTTAGTTTGGAATGGCTATTCCCAAGAACACCATAGCATGGTGTCCCTGAAAACTAACGCCGAAATGGAAGCCTATTGGCGCGGTAATGGTTTCGAGGAAGTGATTCTCATTAATGCCAAAGACTTCGATGATGCTAATCAAAATGGGGAATATGTAGATAGCACCAAATTCTCTTTTAACCAGCGTCTGGAGTTCATGAAAGCGGTGTTAATGGCCACGGATAAAGCCGCCCAATTAGCCCTAGGTGGTAAACTAACGGTGATCATTATTAAACAACTTAAAGGGGCGGGAGTTCACAAACGGGGAGCAGCTTCCCATAATCTTTATCCGGGAGATTCTTTAGAAAAAGATTATATCGTTACTGCCTTACAAGAACGCGCTTTACCCCCTGAAGCTTGGGCAATTGTTCGTACTAATTTCGAGCGCTCTGGAGGGGGTCCAGCAGCGGAAACAGTGGTAACGGAAAAAGTCTTCCCGCTGCCGGATTTAGGAACCTTACCGATGACCGAATATACTGTGGGTGGCGATAAAAAAGTGGCCACCACTGCTATGGGGGAATTAGTGGTAGCTGTGGGTAAAGCTGACCCCAATTTTGTCGTCACTAATGCTGATGGTAATGCCGCTTCGGGAATTAATAATATTAACGTCGGTTTAAAGATTATTCACCCCACCAGCGATGATACCTATTTCCAGAGTCCGAAAGGTCAAGTTTATGAGCCTTTAAGCGAGGATGCCTGTGCCGGATTAGCCGTCGGTTTATCTCTCTTGGGAGCGCGGACTTTATGGTGTTCCTACGAGTCTTTTGCTATCAATGGTTTACCGATTTGGCAGACTGTAACCCAAGCGATGGCCGAGTTACGTCGTCCCACCCCTTCTACTATTACTTTATTCACCGCCGGAGCCTTGGAGCAAGGACGTAATGGTTGGACACACCAACGCCCAGAGATTGAAAATTATTTCGCCGCTATGATGCGAAATGGTAATATTTTCCCTCTCTTTCCCTGCGATGCTAACAGTATTCAAGTCTGTTATGAATGGGCGTTAGGAACCAGCAATAAAGGCATTACAATCACCGCTAGTAAATCGCCTTTACCAGTGCGAACCACCTTTGAGCAAACCCATCAAGCTTTAGAAAAAGGCGGCGTAATTCTCCAGGAATCGGAAGGCAGTAAAAAAGTCGTTTTTGCCGTCATTGGTGATATGACTTTATTACCCGTCTTTGAGTCTGCACAACAGTTAGAAGCAGCGGGAATCGGTGTAAAAATCGTCTCGGTAATTAATCCCCGTCGTCTCTACCGTCCTAGCGATGTGATGAGTGAAACTAGCTCGCAAGCGGATAATAATTTCCTTGATGATGCTGGTTTTGATAGTCTCTTTGCTGGTGATGCTGTAATCGGAGTAACCGGTGGTACAAGTGCCATGTTAGAACCGATTATGTTACGCAGTAATGCGCGTCGGGATGTCTTTGCTTGGAAACGGGGAGAAACCACCGCCAGTGCTGGGGAAATTATGGCCTATAATGGCTTAACTGCCAATGCTTTAACTGCGCGTGCTACTCAGTTATTAGGTTAAGTTCCCAGTTAGTTTTTTTGGTTATTCCCTACTTTCCAATCAAAGAAAGTAGGGATTTTTTTCTCAGGTCATTTTCGCCAACGGAGTAAACTTTTAATAATTTGCCATAGGCGAGGATATTGGAGGGATAGATAGCGTTTAATATGGGATTTTAAACTAACTAAATCCTGAGATTCTTTCAGTTCTCTATCTTGATAAAAACGAATTAAATCATCCCGTCTTTTCAATAAAATTTTAATTTGTTGGTAATCTTCCGAGCTTAAAACTTGATGGGGTTGAATATTTTCTGGCAGCGGGCGCGGGATGTAAAAAGTTGTATGAGATGGGGATAATTCTTCGATAGGACGTTCTTTGCTATAGAGATAGATAGAAAGAGATTTCCGGGATAAATGCCGTTGATTTTCTGGTAAATTAATCTGAGAAAATCCATGCCATGAATATTCATTGGTTTCAAAAATAAGACAACGATTAAAGATAGGTACAAAAGATTTAATCCTATTCTCTTCCGGTTGACGAGGATTGGAATGTAACTCTAGATTCCCTCCCCAATCTGCTTGCCATTGGGGATTTAAATAGATTAATAAATTCAAGCGGCGATGATACCAGTGACGCTCATCAAGGTTAAAATCAATGTGAGGGTCTAATTCTTGACCGTGTAAATTTTCGTGGGTTCCACCCCCATAAAAACTAGGGTCTGGAATTAAATTATCGATACCAGTTAATTGGGAAATTAACTCTAAAAACTCTTGAGCTTGAACGTAGCGGCCAAACTGTTGATAAACACCCCCCAAACCGATTAAATCCTCATTAACCGCCTTCCCGCCAACTTTTCCTAACTCACTAATGGCTTTTTGCGGATTAAAACTCGGAAAATTTTCCAGCAAAATTTGCGCTTGCTCCCTAACTAAAAAATTATCGATGACCAAATGCTTAAACGGTTGCGCTGTCTCAAAATCTTGACGATAGACAGAAGATTTCTCATAAACAAGGGGATTGATAAACATTAGACAGCTTTTTTGTTGGTATGATGAATTGTAGCAATCAAACTAGCAAAATAAAGATTAACTCTCCTATTGACCTCATCGCCTATGGACTGGTGGCACAAACTCAAAGATAATCCTCTCGCCCGTTGGGGAGCAGTTTTACTGTTAATCTTCTATTTAAGCGTAATGGCGGCGGATTTTGTCGCTCCCTACTCTCCCTACTCCTCTCAACCCGGTCAGTCTCTCCTCCCCCCCACCCAAATCTTTTGGCGCTCGCAGTCGGGAAGTAACAAGGGTGAGTGGATTGGCCCCCACGTCTATCCCACCACTCAAAGTGCTATTAATATAGAAACTGGTGAGCGGAAGCTAATTAGAGATTTTAACAACCCCTTGCCGCTGCGTCTCTTGGTTAAGGGTGAAACCTATAATTTTGGTCAAATTCGCCTACCTTTGCCGCCAAAATGGGAGGAAGTAACTTTATTCCCCGGTATCCCTTTTGATCGCCATCTGTTCGGGGTCATCGGCGATGGTAGAATCAATATATTGGGAACTGACGAATCGGGACGCGATAGTTTTAGTCGCTTGATTTTCGGGGGCAGAATTAGTTTATTTATCGGTTTGGTCGGGATTTTAATTTCTTTCCCTATCGGTTTATTTGTTGGTGGCGTTTCTGGCTATTTTGGCGGTTGGTTAGATGCGATTTTAATGCGTTTTGTGGAAGTTTTAATGACTATCCCCGGCATATATTTACTCGTGGCTCTGGCAGCCGTTTTACCCGCAGGATTAACCAGCACCCAGCGCTTTTTATTAATCGTCCTGATTACTTCTTTTATCAGTTGGTCGGGATTAGCGCGGGTAATTCGCGGTCAAGTTTTATCCCTGAAAGAACAGGAATTTATTCAGGCTGCTAAAGCTATGGGAGCAAAACCTCTTTATATTATTCTGCGTCATGTGCTGCCCCAAACTGCCAGTTATATCATTATTTCTGCTACGTTAGCTGTGCCGGGGTTTATCGTGGCCGAATCGGTTTTAAGTTTAATTGGTTTGGGAATTCAACAACCGGATCCTAGTTGGGGAAATATGCTTTCTTTGGCTACCAATGCCTCAATTATTGTTCTACAACCCTGGTTAATTTGGCCACCTGCTTTGTTAATTATTCTCACCGTTTTAGCTTTTAATTTACTCGGTGATGGTTTACGCGATTCTCTAGATCCTCGCAATTTAGAGAGATAATTTAGTTATTATCAGTTATCAGTTATCAGTTATCAGTTATCAGTTATCAGTTATCAGTTATCAGTTATCAGTTATCAGTTATCAGTTATCAGTTATCAGTTATCAGTTATCAGTTATCAGTTATCAGTTATCAGTTATCAGT
>NZ_JADBVE010000142.1:0-8121 GCF_020245285.1 Microcystis sp. M31BS1 | reverse complement strand
GAGGAGAATTGATAAGAATTGGCGATTTCGGGGGGAAGGTTCAACAAATCAAAGAAACAAGCGGGAAATCTTTGTAAGAGTTGATAGAAAATACTGTCAGTTTTCACGCAATTAAACTCAAAAAGAGGCCTCTAGTTTAGCAGCAGTTTTTTATTGTGTTCTTCTGGAAGCTCCTGTTTTTGAGCAATTGGGATGACAAAGTAAAAGCTTTTTCGGTAACTTGTCCCCAATTAAAAGAAAGCTTGAGAGATTTTCAGGGTTGCTGATTTTTACTTGATGGCTACCAGCAAAAGATAGCCACCAGCAATTGTATCAATTTGTAAAAGATGGTTGACGTTTGTGCCAATCGGTGGCCTGTTCGTAGGCGTGGGCGACGTGAAATAATTGATCTTCACGCAGCACATTACCGACTAATTGTAAACCAATTGGCAAACCTTGCCCATCAAAACCGCAGGGAAGACTTAACCCAGGTAAACCGGCTAAATTGACGGGAATAGTCATTAAATCCGATAAATACATACTCAGAGGATCCGCCGTTTTTTCCCCGGCTTTAAAAGCTGTGGTCGGTGAAGTGGGAGAAACTAACACATCTACCGATTGAAAAGCTCGATCGAAATCCTCTTTGATCAAAGTCCTCACCTTTTGTGCTTTGAGGTAATAAGCATCATAATAACCCGCCGAGAGGGTGTAGGTTCCCAACATAATCCGGCGCTTGACTTCCGCACCAAAACCCTGAGCGCGAGTCTTAGTGTACATATCAATCAAACTATCGGCATCTTCCCGAATACCGTATTTAACCCCATCGTAACGGGCTAAATTCGCCGATGCTTCCGAGGGGGCGATAATGTAGTAGGTGGGCAATCCGTAACGGAAACGGGGACAGGAAATCTCTTTAATTGTGGCACCGAGGGCCTTTAACTGCTCTAAAGCTTGATTAACTGCCTCGGCAACCACCTGATCCAAACCTTCCCCGAAAGTTTCCTTAATTACGCCAATTTTTAGCCCTTTTAAACTGGTTTTCAGGAATTGGCTATAGTCGGGAATCGGCAGATTGAGACTGGTAGAATCTTGGGGATCGTAACCTGCGATCGCTTGTAATAAAATCGCCGCATCTTCTACGGTACGACCAAAGGGACCAATCTGATCGAGAGAAGAAGCGTAAGCCACCAAACCAAAGCGAGAAACCAAGCCATAGGTCGGTTTTAGCCCAACAACGCCACAAAACGAAGCCGGTTGACGAATTGAGCCACCGGTATCCGAGCCTAGGGCGACCACGCATTCTTGAGCGGCCACAGCCGCAGCCGAACCCCCCGAAGAGCCTCCCGGCACCCGGGATAAGTCCCAAGGATTAGCAGTAACTTGATAACCGGAGTTTTCTGTGGAACTCCCCATGGCAAACTCGTCTAAATTGGTTTTACCGACGATAACTGCCCCTAAATCCCGTAATTTTTGGGTAACGGTGGACTCGTAGGGGGGGACAAAATTCTCTAAAATCCGAGAAGCGCAGGTGGTGGGGATACCCTTGGTGCAGAGATTATCTTTTAATGCGATGGGAATACCTGCCAAGGGATGCAGAGATTCACCTCTGGCGATTTTCTCGTCCACTTTTTGGGCTTGTGCGAGGGCTAAATCCGGGGTTAAATGGAGAAAGCTTTTTACTTGTGGTTCGATCACTTGAATACGAGCGAGAAATTCTGTGGCGATTTCGACGGCTGTTTTTTCTTTATTGACGAGTTGTTGATGCAGTTGACGAATCGAAGTCATGTTCAGTTACCGGTTACAACCACCGTCAGGAGCAAGCAACAACCCCAGACAGCAAAGACTATTTTAGCGTCAGTTTGGCTGTCGGTCAGCTAATCTCCTAAAATTAAGGGAAAGCCTGGGAGGAAAACCTACAGTTATGACTTTTAATATCCGACAATTAGATAATTTAGACTACGATGAAGCCGAACCCTTATTAGAAGATTATATTACTGGAGCGATCGAAGAATATATCAATTCGCCAGAGGGAGAAGCCTATTATCAAGAAAAACAAGAAGGTTGTGGTTGGATTGCTACCTTTGTCGAGTTGGGCTATCTCTATGAAGGTTATACCCTGGCTACCATGACTAAGGCAGATGTGCAGATCTTAATGGAGAAGATTTTACCACGCAAAATTACTGTCCTCGATCCGACGGAAACCGAAGATGCTATCCCTGAATTAATTAGTTTTTGGCAATTTTTGGGACGAGAATATAAATTAACTCAGGCTAAGGCTATTATTAAATATTTAGAGCAATTAGGAGATCGCTTTGGTCAACTGATGAACAATCCCAGCAGTGGCGGTTTTATGAAAAATCTCCTGTTACAAGCGCATCAGCAGGGTTTTGATATCACCAGTCAGGAGGGTTTAACAGCTTTTCAAGAAACATATAATGCTGAACAACGCGCCAAACAGCAAGCGGCAGCAACATCGAAAAAAACGCCCCCAGCTGTTCCTAAATCGGAAAATGTTCCCAAGGCAATGCAGGCCAAATATCAAGAAATTACCGCTATTACCGATAAATTTGCCGCTCAATATCTTAATGAAGAATACGCCCAACTTATTCGCCAATTAACCGCAACTTTAGCTCGTAAGCGTCCCTCTCCCCTAGAAAAAGGTAAGGCTAATTCCTGGGCTGCCGGCATTACTCACGCCCTAGGAATGGTCAATTTTCTCTTCGATCCTACTCAAAATCCCCACATTTCGGCCACAGAACTTTATCAGGCTTTTGGGGTTGCCCAAAGTACAGGACAAGCTAAATCAAAACAAGTGAGAGATTTACTGAAGATGTCCTATCTTGACTCAGAATGGGCTTTACCAAGCAATTTAGAGAACCATCCTAGCACTACTGTCCGGAACTTAATCACTACCATGCTCGGTGATAGTTAGGGTTTGCGATAAAAAGTCTGTTGGTGGAGTTAGACGGCACTCTTGCAGCAGTAGATTCCTGAATAACCCAATCTCGATCGAGTTTGCCGACTAGACTCTAGTTACCTTTCCAGTTAAACTATAGTAGTCAATAGTTATAAAGTTTTAAACGATCACCTATTGTCAGCCTTTTTAACTGGTCACTTTATTACCTACCCATGTTAGACAGTTTCTCCCCCCAAACCTCTAGCCTCGTCCTCGCTTCGGTGGCGGACTATTTCAAAGTCCTGTCGGAAGTCAGTCGCCTACAGATTCTCAGTTGCTTGCAATTAGGCGCGATGAATGGTAAAGAAATCGCTGAAGCGACCGGACTAGGTCAGGCTAATCTCTCCAAACACCTGAAAGCTTTAACCCAAGCGGGAATTATCTCGCGACAACCCCAAGGAGTCAGCGTTTACTATCAAATTACCGACCCTGTGATCTATGATCTCTGTCAGGTGGTTTGCGATCGCATTAGTCAGCAAATGCGTCAACGGGCCAGAGAATTCGAGAGTCTGCCAGCTTTCCATCTCCCTAAATAAAAATCACCAAATCCTTGACATTTTGCCTCAATTATGATAAGGAAAAATTTCCATGCTCGTAGAAGAACTTTGTCAACGTTATCGGGAGGGAGAAAGAGATTTTGGGGGGATTAATTTGCGGGAAGGCGACTTAACTAATATTTCCCTCCCAGGAGTCAATTTTTGCCGTGCAGATTTGCGACAGGCCCGGTTAGGAAAAATACGCCTCGCGCGATCGATGCTGAGAGAAGCGGATTTAAGTGAGGCGATTCTCTGGGGAGCAGATTTAAGTCAAGTGGACTTTTATCGAGCTTGTTTACGAGATGCGGACTTAAGCGGGGCTAATCTGATCGAAGCCAATTTAGAAGCCACTTATTTAACCAAAGCCGTCTTAAACGGTGTTAATCTCAACAGTGCTAATCTCCAGCAGGCCCTATTAATCGATGCCGATTTTCGCTCCACTTCCGACCAACGCACGGACTTAGGCAAAACTAACTTTTGCGGAGCCGATCTCAACTATGCTAATCTGAGCGGCTCCCTGTTATATCGAGCTAATTTGGCTAATTGCCGACTTTGCCGGGTTAATTTTCGTGCTAGTCCCGAAAGAGACGGATTTATCACCGATCTCACCGGGGCCAGTTTCCGGGGTGCGGATCTCAGTTATGCTGATTTGCGCGGGGCAATTTTAGAAGATGTGGACTTAACTGGTGCTGATTTAACCGGGACTTTGTTTTAATCTGGGAAGCTTTTTCAGTAATCAGTAAACAGTAATCAGTAAACAGTGAAAAGACAGCAGTGTTAATGTCATTTCGTACTCCTCACTTAATACCACTCACTTAAAACTCAAATCTGATAACAAAGGCCGAATCTCAGACCTAATTGGTTAAGCTAAAAGCTTTGATGTGCTTAGTTTCTAACCTTCTTTTTAGGTAGGAGAATTGTCAGATTCTGTCTTTTGCCTCTTGCCTCTTGCCTCTTGCTTTCAGAAGCTGATAACTGCTCACTGATAACTGATAACTGCTCACTGATAACTGATAACTGCTCACTGATAACTGATAATTAAGGGTCGATTTATTTAAAACCGACGGATGCTTGCCAAACAAAGGCCAGCAAGAGGAAAAATAGGGGAATCAGGGGCAAGACATCGACTAGGGGGTCGAAAATTTGGTATGCTTCTGGCAATTTGGCGAACAAAAGTGCAGTTTCCATCTCTCTATCTACCTTGACAAGAAAATTTTCAAACGTTTCCTGAAATTTTATCACGTTGGGGTAACATCTACGGCATCCTCAAGCCAAGGGGCAAAATCTTGGGCAAAAGTCCCCCCTAGGATAGATTGACGAATTTCACGGGTAAATCTGATTAATTCGGCGATATTGTGCAGAGATAAGAGAATATAACCCAACATCTCCCCCGATTTAATTAAATGATTCAGATAGGCACGGCTAAAGTGTTGACAGGTGTAACAGGGACAAGTCTCGTCTAAAGGGGCGAAATCTTCCTTAAAACGGGCATTTTTGAGGTTCCAACGCTCTCCCCGCACCAAAGCCGTGCCATGGCGACCAAAACGGGTGGGAATGACGCAATCAAACAGATCTATGCCACTAGCGATCGCCTTGGCCATTTCTCGATAGGTTCCCACTCCCATCAGGTAACGGGGTTTATTTTCGGGGAGTAAGGGGGCAGTTATCTGGACAATGCGATGAATTAGGCTCGTTTCTTCCCCCACACTCACGCCCCCGATAGCATAACCAGGCAAATCGAGTTTTACTAAAGATTCCGCCGCCGCTGCCCGTAAATCCTCATAAATTCCCCCTTGTACTATGGCGAATAAAGCCTGTTCTTGAGGTCGTTGATGGGCCGTCAGACAGCGCTCTAACCAGCGATAGGTGCGTTCTATGGATGCTTTCATGGTCTCATGACTGACTCCCGTGGGGGGACATTCATCGAAGGCCATAATCACATCAGCACCGAGGGCATTTTGAATCTGAATCGATTTTTCCGGCGTAATTTCGATTATTCTACCGTCCCGAGGCGATCGAAAGGTGACTCCCGACTCTTTAATTTGCCGGAGTTGACTAAGGCTAAATACCTGAAATCCACCCGAATCTGTTAATATTGGCTGGTTCCACGCCATAAACTCGTGTAAACCTCCCGCTTTCTCGATGATACTTTCTCCCGGCTGCAGATGCAGGTGATAGGTATTAGCGAGAATCATTTGCGCTCCCGTGCTGGCGATTTGAGCGGGGGTCAAACCTTTCACCGTGGCCAAAGTTCCCACGGGCATAAAACGGGGTGTTTCTACCGGTCCGTGGGGAGTATGCCAAACCCCAACCCGCGCACCAGTTTGGGGACACTGGCCGATTAATTCAAAGGAAAATCCCACTGTTTCAGTTATCAGTTATCAGTTATCAGTTATCAGTTATCAGTTATCAGTTATCAGTTATCAGTTATCAGCTTCTGAAGGCAAGAGGTAAAAGACAGAATCTGGCAATTCTCCTACCTAAAAAGAAGGTTAGAAACTAAGCACATCAAAGCTTTTAGCTTAACCAATTAGGTTTTAGATTCGGCCCTTGTTATTAGTAACCAGTATTTCTGCTCACTGCCTAAAAGGGGCAATCGTTGTCGTCTTCGTCTTCAAACTGCACATCCCACTTAGCGGAGAGTACCTGAGTAACCATGGCTTCGAGGGTATCAGCATTGAGACGGGCTTTCATATCGGGGTCTTGCAGTGGATTACTCAGGGGAATCAGCCGTAATTGCCGATTGTCTTGGACCAGATCAAAATAGGTTTCACCGTCGGGAGAGCGGGTTAAACGCAGATAATCGAAGCTATAGGTATTCAGATAAAGACTGTAGTTAGCGACTAGGGTGCTTTGCTGATAATCGGCGAAAACTTCCACTATCCATCCCTCCCCTTCACTCTGAATCACCCCATCGAGACTATGGATGTAGCGAACTCGTCCGATATCATCGAGGAGACGACGCATATCTTCTTTAGCGATGACCACGCCAGAATCAATAATACAGGGGGCGGGCAGGGGCTGTGAGGGCGGATGATAGTTCATAGGGATTGCCAGTAAAAAAATTTCCGTTAATAACCCACCGGGTGTTTCTACCGATTCCTGTTGCAATTTTTTTCGGGTTACGTCTCGATCTTAACCCAATCCGCTAGAACTTTTCACTGTTACTTAAGATTAATAACGATGATCGATGATTAATTTCTGCTTACTAAATATTTACAAAAATTTGGGTAGACAGGGCCTACCCGATCATGATTATTACTGGGGAGGGTTGGAAGCGGAAGGACTGCGATCGATCACTTGATCGATTAAACCATAGTCTAGAGCCTCTTCGGCGGACATAAAGAAATCCCTTTCCGTATCCTCGGCGATGAGGTCGAGAGGTTTACCGGTATGACTAGCTAGGTGTTGATTGAGTAATTGTTTGAGATAGAGAATTTCTTTGGCCTGAATTTCGATATCGGTGGCCTGACCTTGGGCGCCGCCGAGGGGTTGGTGAATCATGATCCGCGAGTTGGGTAGGCTCATTCTTTTGCCCGGTTTGCCGGCACTGAGGAGAAAAGCCCCCATACTGGCGGCTAAACCAATACAAATGGTGCTGACATCGGGACGGATTTGATTCATGGTGTCAAAAATCCCTAATCCAGCCGAAACGGAACCCCCAGGGGAGTTGATATACAAGTAAATATCTTTTTCGGGGTCTTCTGCTTCTAGAAAGAGTAATTGGGCGACAATTAGGTTAGCCAGGTCGCTGGTTACTTCTTGTCCCAAAAAGACGATTCTTTCCCGGAGTAGTCGGGAGTAGATATCGAAGGCGCGTTCGCCCCGGCCTGTGGTTTCAATAACGGTAGGAATCATTGCGCTTTCTTGTCTTGCTGCTGCGGTTGGTTTTTTGATTGTAACTTAGGGAATGAGGGATAGGGATTAGGGGAATTGGGAAATATTTTCAGTGAACAGTGAACAGTAGTCAGTAATCAGTCAACTGAAAACTCACATCTGATAACTCTCCAGAAACTTAACTCAGGCTGAGGAAGCCTCAACCAGTTGAAAGCCAAGGGATTGCGCCTTTTTCGAGAGATTGTTGATGACCCGTTGACGATAAGTACCTAGGCAAAATTATTTACACATGACGATCATTGCCCCGTAAGGGTTTTAGCTCGATCGGGCAGGTAATTAATTTTGCATGACTACTTACTGTTGTTCGTAATCATCTGCTCCCAGATCTTGATAGGATTGTTTGGTCGTCCACAGATGATAAAACCTACATTCCGCACTTCAGTTTGTAACATAAAAAGTTACAAACAAGGGCAAAGAGTAACTAAGTATAAATACTCAAAAATTCCTCAACCAAAGCGTGAGATAATGAAAAAACTATGGCTCTTCGTTACTCTTTATGCTAAATCAACAGACAAGATGCCAAGACAACATACTTCTAACCCAAAAATTCCGAAAGTTTCTCAAGCCATAGCCTCGCCGTTTTATTAGTTTAAGTTTATTGTTGATTCCCTCGACCACCCCATTCGTTGTCCTTTGCTCGAAATAACTAATTATTTCTCCAAACCAGTTTCGGATTGTTTGACAACTCTTGGTAAAAACACTGGAGGATTTTGCCAACCATTCCGAGATGGATAGCAGTCCTTCTGTCGGATT
>NZ_JADBVE010000141.1:0-2769 GCF_020245285.1 Microcystis sp. M31BS1 | reverse complement strand
TTTACATATTTTTACATTCCCCAAGATGTTTTGACGAAAAACCTTCATTGTAGAAACTACTATTGAGAACATTTTCAATAATTGATTTTTTCTGAGAAAAAAAATTACAATTCTTCACCTTGAGAAAAATCAATCATTGTAGCTAGGGTTTGCTGAAAAAGTTTTTCCGGGGGGTAGGGTGTGGGGTGTGGGGTGTGGGGTGTGGGGTGTGGGGTTTTACCAGTTTTGAGGTGGCCAATTACCTAATTTTCAGGGAAAAAGTCCCGGAATTTTCCCCCCAATCACTCCAAAGGTCGGCACTTTTTGAGGGAAAAAAAGTCTAAAAACCTTGTTGGATCAGGTTTTTAGATTTATTCAGCAAACCCTAGCTATAGTCCCTACTGGCAATGGGTTTTAACTCTCTTTTTGTACCAATTTATGTACTAAAAAAAGGATAATGCAAGGTTTTTGAGAGTCCCAATCCGATTTTCGCAGCATGAACATCGGATTTTAACAGGTCAAAAGCCTTATCTAACAAGGTTTTTAGATTTATTCAGCAAACCCTAAATAATCATTCTTTAATAACCGGATTTAGTTTAATATCCACAGCGTTTCTCATCAAGGTGAAGTATAGATTAAACCTTGCCGAAGTAAGGATTCCAGTCGCAAAAATGCGCTTCATCCATCTGAGAAACGCTGTCAAGTCTTACCTTCCCGTTTCCGAATTCGCCGGTAAAAATCCTGATTTTCAGCTTTTAATCTCTGGGACGAGGTAAACCCAGATCTACCGATAGAAGATGACTGCAAGCAAAACCAGAAAAGGCCACTGCGTTTAATCCTTGACCGGGGAAGGTACTATCTCCCACACAATAAAGATTAGGAATAGCTGTGCGATTAAAGGGCATTCCTAATAAGCCTAACAGTTTTCTTCGCGGTATTGGGCCGTAACTGCCATCGATTCTATTCAAAAAGCGGCGATGGGTGCGGGCTGTGCCAATTTCGATATAATCTAATCCTGTATCTAGTTTGGGAAAGAGTTTTTTCAGGCGATCAATGAGACGATGAGCAGCGGCCTCTTTTTTCTGTTGATATTCTTGAGGGGGCAGTTTTTGCCATTGATCAATCCAGCTAGGGGTGAAAGTATGAATGATATGATGGTCCGGGGGTGCGAGGGAGGGATCGAGTAAGGTAGGAATAGAAACAAAGATAGTTCCCTGTTCTGCTTCCATATTTTCCCAATCTTCTAGTAAAATATGGTGACATTCGCTTCCTGATGGTAACACATCGGCCTTAACTCCCAGATGCAAACTGAGGAAACTGGGGGATTTTTGATAGCGTTTTTGCCATTTTTTTTCGCTGCCCGGGAGAGATTCCGGGGGGAGTAGTTTCTCGAAGGTATCCCAACGGGTGGCATTAGAAACAATCTTTTTAGCGTAGTATTCCTTACCATTGGTCAATTTTACCCCGATCGCCCGTCCTGCATCTAAAATAATCTTATTCACTCTCGCTTGATACTGGATTTCACCACCAGCTTTTTCCAATCCCGCGACTAACTTGAGAGCAATCTGTCCCACTCCCCCCCGGGGATAGTTAATTCCCCCGTAATGGCGATCGCTAAAGACCATTCCCGCGTTAATCATCGGAGTGCGATCGGCGGGTACTACCGACCAACAATAACATTCCATGTCGATAAATTTCAATAATTTCGGGTCTTTAATATATTTTCTGGCCACATCTCCCGCATTTTGGGGTAAATACTTGACCAATCCCAAACAGGATAAGGGATGCTGGAAAAAAACCCTAGTCAGATAGCGGGGTTCTTCCAGCGATAGTAAATCCATACTATTGAGGCAATTAAAAACCTGCCAGCATTCATCGTAAAAGCGCCGGATGCCGGTTTTTTCTGCGGGAAAATGGCTAATTAATTCCTGTAAAAATTGTTCGTAGTCGCGATGAACTTTTAAGTCTAATCCGTCCGGGAGATGATAATGGATCTGGACGGGATCGGCAATGGTTTCGATACTTATATCCACCGCTGCCAAAGCCTTGGTTAGGAGGTTAGTCGTCCCCTTTTTGCCAAAACCAAAAATCATCGAAGCACCCACATCAAAACGATAACCCTCTCGTTCAAAATAACCTGCGCTGCCCCCCGGAATCAGATAACTCTCTAAAACTAAGACTTTTGCCCCTTTTGCCGCTAATTGCGTCGCTGTCACCAATCCCCCGATTCCCGACCCAATCACGATCGCATCGTACTGATTACTCATAACTTGACTCGATAAATTTTTGTATCAATTCTTGATTGTAACCCTTGACTAGCGGTCATTTATCGGCTAGTTTGCGGGAGCAAAAAATTTTTTGCCAGCGATGAAAAGCTGGTGATCTGTATTGCATTGAAACTGCCTAGGGAAAATTTTAGTACAAATGATCGACCTTACTCCTCGGCGCTCCCAACTCTGGTGCAGTCTTAACGAGTAATTTAGATAGTCAACAGCTTAAAGGCAAGAGCGACGAATCTACTTTTGGGGGAGAAATACTTAGTGGTCTGTCAAGATTGAATTGCAGGATAAATATCTGCCAGCTTCCTCCCCCCGTCTGCTACCCCTGCTTGTCTCAACCAGTCATTTTAACAGCCAAAACCTTTTGCTGTTTGGTTCTTCGGTTTTTGTTATGCAATGGACGGGGGTTATAAGGGATGGAACCCTTATATAGAAAGGCATTTGGCGATTTTTGTCAATTATTTTTGATCTAGAGCGAACTAATCAATTAAGTCTCTTGCCAGATAAGGAT
>NZ_JADBVE010000140.1:0-4569 GCF_020245285.1 Microcystis sp. M31BS1 | reverse complement strand
GTTATGAAGTTGTCATCTGCTGAGGATTAAAGTGCGTACTCAACCCAGTTAGGGTTACTCAACAGAGGCCAGTCATCCCCCTATTTCTAGGTTTCGACTGAACGAATCGCACTTTATAGCGGCGTTTTCATCCCTATCCAAAACACATCCACATTTGCACTGATGGGTTCTAGTCGATAAAGATTTTTTGACAGTTTCACCACAGTTTGAACAGTTTTGGCTTGTATAATTCGGTGAGACAGCAATCGTTATCTTGCCGAATTTAACCCCAAAATACTCTATCCATTCCCGAAACTGATACCAGGCCGCATCATTTATCGATTTAGCTAGACAATGATTCTTGACTAAGTTCTTAACTCTTAAATCCTCGTAGGCTATCACATCTAAGAAGCGAACTACGCACCTTGCTAATTTCACAGCAAAGTCTTTACGTTGCCTACTTACTTTAAGGTGAGCTTTAGCTAATCTTTGTCTAGCTTTTTGACGATTTTTACTTCCCTTTTTCTTTTTAGATAATCGCCTTTGAAGTCGTTTTAATCGTTTCTCAGACTTTCTCAAGAATTGAGGATTATCAACCTTGTTGCCATTGTGATCTGTATAGAAAGAAGCCAAACCTACATCTAAACCAATACACTTACCTGATGGTTTAACATCTTCTTTAACGTCACAAGAAAGGACAAATTGACAATAATAACCGTCCGCTCTCCGAATCAACCTAACCCGTTTAATATCGGATTCTTGAAAGTACCCTAAATCCCAAGTTCCTACCAACTTAAGAACACCAATGTTTTTCTTGTCAGTGAACTTAACAGTTTTAGGGCTAAGAAGCTTCCATCCTGATTGTTTGTATTCAACAGAGCGAGATTTTTTAAATTGAGGATACCCCTTTTTGCCTGATACTTTACGTTTACAGTTGTCGTAAAAACGACTAATTGAACTCCAAGCACGTTCAGCACTTGCCTGTCTAGCAGTTGAATTAAGTTCATCGGCAAATTTAAAGTCCTGAGCTAATTCTTTAGAATATCGGTATAAATCGTTCTTACCCGTACCTTTTGTATCCATCCATAACCTTACACATTTGTTACGGATGAATTGAGCAGTACGAATAGCATCGTCTATGGCTTGATACTGTTGAGTTTTAGCTTTAACTTTAAACTCTAAGACAAACATTTTACGCACGGGTTACTTAGATAAAATCAGTATAGCACAATAAAAGTTAAGTTAACAAGCTATAGTTTAAAAAGCCGTCCTAAAAGGACGGGGCTTTAACCCAAAATTTCGGTAAATTTTAGTCAAACATTTGATTTACTTAGTTTCTAATCCTCTTTTTAGGTAGGAGAATTGTCAGAGCCTTTCTCTTGCCTATTGCCTATTGCCTATTGCCTTCAGAAACTGATAACTGATAACTGATTAATTTCCTCGCCAAAAGATAATCGAATTATTGAGAGGTTGGATGGTGGTGCCGGGATAATAGAAAGCGAGAATTTGTTCGGGAGACCAACCCAAACGGGCTAAATTATAGGAACCAAATTGACTTAATCCTACCCCGTGGCCGAAACCGCCACCAATAAAGTTATAACCCTGGATCTGTCGATTGGTATCGTAGATAGGATCGATGTAGAATAGGGTACTGCGAGGCGGTCCAAAAGCGCTACGCACCTCATTTTTATAGAGTTCCAAAATCCCCTTATCGGTTTGAATGGTCATAGTCAGAATCCGACCAGAAGGAGAGCGCTTAGTCACTTCCATCCATTGGATTTTCTGGAAGTGGGCGAGGGGATGTTTTCTGCGTTTTAGATAGGTTTCTAGGTCTTGACTCAAATCAGCTAAAGAAGCTTGTTTTTGCCAGCGAAAAACCCGTCGCCCCGTCTCATTAAAACCATCTTTAAGATTAATAAACTGGCGAAAAGTTGTCTCATTAGCGAGAGATTGTTTCGACAGATCCCAAACTCGATTAGGGGAGTCTACCACTGCCCGGAGATAAGGTCTTTCTTCCCCATCCCACACATCACTAAAGAGGGCAGTTACCCCGCCGGTGGTGGAGGAATAAAGGGCATCCACTAACTCATTTTGGTAGGTTAAAACCAGGCCTCGCGTGGCTGCGATCGCTTGATCAGCCCGGGGATTAGTTCCCGTCAATCCATAATAAACTTGACAATGGGTATCGGCACAGAGTTCGTAATTATCGGCTTGAAAACGGCGGAGATTGCGGAGGGCGTAGGTGCGGGCGATAATAGTTTGCGCCTGGGTGGCACTTTCTGGGGCATCATGACCGATTTCGTGGGGTACAACCCCGCGCAGGTAGGTTTCGAGGGGAACGTTATTAACTAGGGTAAAAGTGCCGTAGGCGTTGGGCTGTAGGCGCATAGTTCCCCCGTACAAACGTACCTGATCGGGGCTATGGGTGACTTGAATCAGGTTTTTTTGGCTCTCGATTTCTAATTCTTTGGGAAAATAGCGCACCCCGTTGATCTGGAAAGAAACTTGCGGCTTTTCTTTGAGTAAAACACTATTAATATAGGGTTGATTGTGGCCTTTGGTTTGCAAACTGGTCAGCAACCAACGTCGCACTAGGGGATTTTCATAAACTTCTCGCTTTGCCCAAACCTGCCAGCGTCCGGGTTGGGTAATTTCCACTTTAATGCCCATTTTTGCCCAATTTTTGGCACTATTTTCGGCGGTTTCAAAGGTGGCGTGGTCGCTTAAAATGACTTTTTCTTGGAGGATGGGAGAAGCGAGGGGACGGGGAATAACTTCTAATTGTAGGCGATTGGTTTGCAGGGTTTGGGATTGGCCATCTTCTCCCACCATGCGGAGGGTGAGATTATCACCACTGGTACTGCTCAGGGTTAATTTTTCCTTGGCTTCATCGCCAAAACGTTGGACAATGCCCACTCTCAGAAGCACATCCTTGGCCATAGCGGCAGGAATTAGGGTTAAACTGAGCAAGATCGCCGCAGTTATAGAACCGATGCTAATTATTGGTTTTTTTTCCTTGATTTTTAGCATAAAGTCAAGTATCTGTTAATAAGTTTTCATAAAAGTTGACGATATTCAGAGATTATAGCAGCAAGCCGTTAGGGGTTAGGAAGTGGGGAAGTGGGGAAGTGGGGAAGTGGGGAGGTGGGGAAATGGGGAAATGGGGAAGTGGGGAAATGGGGAATTTCAGCTAAAACCCTAAAACCCTAAAACCCTAACACCCTAAAACCCTAACACCCTAACACCCTAACACCCTAACACCCCAACCACCAACAAAGCATCTAACTTCCCCCATCGCTGATAATGCGTAAACGTACCATTTTTTGCCCACCCTCATCCAGTTCTACTTCGATCACTTCACTGGTTAAACTTTCCAAACAGGTTAACATCGATCGCAGATGGGGATTACTTGCTCCCGTATCCACATAAAGGCGATCGGACAAACTACCCAAACGTTTCCAAGTAGTATAAAGTTTAGCCACGGCCTGCTCTAATTGTGTGGCTTGTTTAACCAGATCCGCCGCCGTATTTAGACAATCGACGCGCAAAGCTTCTTCTAGAGCCATTTCAATATCTAAATTACCCCGTCGGAGAGTTTGTACTTGGGCCGCCGCGTCGAGATATTTGGCTAAACTGCGTGCTTCCGAGGTGATTAGTTTTACCGTATCTACATCGGGATTAGCGGCGATTTCTTGACGGAGAGTTTCGATATGAGTATCGGGTAACTTTTCTAATTCTTTGACTAGAGGAGCGAGATGACGCGCCGGTAAACTGCCATCGCCGGCTTTTTCCTTCACCTCATCGGGTAGTAAGTCTGAACTCATCGCCGTCCATTCATCGGCCAATTGCTTCACTTCCCGACGGGTAATTCTCTCCCCTTGTCGGGCCGCATCACTGACTAATTTTTGAATTTCGGGGGCGGATTTGGCCGTTTCTACGAAGGCGCGTTTACTAAAATTATTGATACTATCGGGATCCAGTTGTCCTTCTGCTAGGAGAGTATCGGCACTATTAGCCAATTGAATCAGAGCATAAGCTTGACTTTTAGTGATTTCTCGCTGTTTTAACCAGTTTAAAAAGCCCGTACCGCGACTATCACCGCCTTGCTTCTCCCGGTCGCGAATAGCTCGTAAAATTCGCCCCCGCCAGATTTCCGTTTGTAAATCAAAGCGATCGCAGACTTTCCAAAAAGAATCCAGTTGCTGCTGAAAGTCATGATCTTGGATGGTTTCATCTTCGGGATCCGGCAGTTGAAAGTTAAACTCTAGAGGCGTTTCAAAGGCATCAATGATCGCGGAGGTGTCGGAGGAGAACGTCGCAGCATCAACCATAGGATAGACTCGGCAGTTAATCGGGCATTTTATCTTAACTCGCTCAGGCAACCCCCGACAAGCCGATTAATCATCAGGTAAAACCCCACACCCCACACCCTGTCCCCACGAAAAACTTTTGGCGTTGCATAATAGAGATATGAATGGAGGAAATCAAAATGCAATGCCCTGAATGTAAATCTACCCATATCCGTAAAAATGGCATCAATAAACAAGGTAAACAAAATCATATTTGTGTAACCTGTGGCCGTCAATTTAT
>NZ_JADBVE010000014.1:0-16028 GCF_020245285.1 Microcystis sp. M31BS1 | reverse complement strand
TTGAGAATATCATAAACACCGTCAGTTACCCATTCCGGGTTCAGGACATTGGTTTCATTCAGTCGCGGATCATCTTGGTAGTTGAGGACAATACCGAGATCGTGGAGAAACTGCACTAAACTTTTTTGATCGCTGGCCTCTCTAATCTCGGCTGTCTGACACATTTCCTGATACTTTTCGTAGGAAATAAAGTCATAACTCTTTTGCATTGCTTCTAGTTGAGTTTTGATCTCAAACCAACTATTAGGCAATAAATCTTTGATATGGGGAATAACATCGATTTGAGAGGCGATTTCTTGCACAAGTTGCTCGATTCCCGCACCGGTTTTACAGGAAGTGGCGATTAGCTTGGTGATTTGGGGATATTTTTTCCGGAGGGTGCGGATCTTAACTTGCGGGGGATTTTCATCGGCACAATTACCCACGATAATCACGGGAGAATTGCCTCCGTAGGTTTCAATCAAAAATACTCCGAAAATTGTATTGACAAGTATAAAGGTTTTTTGTTAATATTCATTCAAACTTTGATCACAAAATTTCTATTTTCGATTTTTTCAGGATAAAATATATTTTCAAAACAAGGGTTTTTAAAGAAAATACAAGCTTTCGGCTTGTCAAAGGTCATAATTCAGGCTAAATATTATGGAAACTAGAAAAATTTTAATTGCCACTAAAACTTATCCATCTATTAGCACTAAATATCAAGAGACAGTCTGTACGGCAGGAATATTGTTAAGTGAAGAGGAAAATCCGCTACAGTGGATTATAATTTATCCCATCAGATATCGTTATTTAGATTTTGATAAACGTTACCATCGATGGGCAATTGTTAGTGCTAAAATTAAAAGAAATGATCAAGATTACCGTCCAGAAAGCTTTAAAATTGATGACAATTTCTTGGCAATTATTAGAAAAATAGATACAACTAATAATTGGCAAGAAAGAAAATCTATAGTTCTATCTTTACAATTTAGGTCTATCGCCGATATTCAAGCACAGGGAAAATCTCTAGGGATTATTAAACCCAAGTCAATTGAAAGATTTTTTTCTAAGAAAACTTCTAGAGAATGGAATCAAAAACAACAGACTGTCCTCAATCAACTAGATTTGTTTGAGCCTAATATAGACTTAGAAAAAATTCCTTATAAATTTTTTTATCAATTCACGGATGAAGATAATGTACCGCATAAATACTCAATTAGTGATTGGGAAATTATGGAACTTTATCGCAAGTGCCGTGATCGATCTCAATTGTCAGGACTAGAAGCTGAACAGTATGCCTTAGAAAAAGTTAGACAAAAACTAGAAGATGATTTTCTTGAAAGTAAAGATTTATATTTTATTGTGGGAAATCTCAAAAATCATGCTAAGTCTTTTATGATTATTGGTTTGTTTTATCCTCCCCTAGTAAAGTTCAATCAAATGGAGTTATTTTAGAATCATGAAAAATCCACCTACAAAGCAATCATTGATTTTAACCTTTGGCTACGGCAATCGTTCAAGCTATGATAGTCTTTTAGCATATATTAACGAATTTGAGGTTGATTTTCTGATCGATGTTCGCGAAAAACCCCGCGCATGGAGTCGCAAATGGTATGGTGATCAACTTGAAAAATTGTGTCATCAACAAGGAATAGAGTATTTGTCAGAAAAAACTTTAGGAAATATTTCAGGGACAAGTCATTGGGTTTCCCCTGAACCGGAAAAAGTTGATCAAGTTTTACAAGATATTGCTAAAAAAGCTCAGTCAAAAACAGTTTTGCTATTATGTGCAGAAATGGATTATCATCGTTGTCATCGGGTTGAAGTGGCTGAGAAGTTAAAAAAATTAACTCACCAACCAATTAAGCATTTAGAATAACATAATTCTACACTTGCTGTGGACGAAATGCGCGTTCATCCCATTCTTCTTGATAAATAGAGTCAGATGTTTGATTCATTTTGAGTGCAATATCACTTAAGAGTTTGTGGCGTTTGAACATTCTTCTAATTTCACCATCGACTGGATTTAACAAATAAGGAATTTCATGTCCTTATTTGACAAAAAGAGAGACAATATTAAATATTTGTAAAGTTTTTTGCCTAAGTTACTTTTCTGTGGTAAGCAAATCTTTACTGCTCCGATGGGGGGTTTCTTGGGGGGTGTCATCGTTGTTGGTTTCTGGTTCTTGTCCTTTAAAAATCGTGATAGATCGCCAAAAACCCTCTAAAAACTGATTGAAGGTCGTTTCATTGATTTTACCCGTCCAGAGCAAACTAAAAGAGGACCAGCAGGGAGGTAAGTCGAGCGAGCGCTTCTGGAATCTCCCTGATTTGGTTACTAATGAGGTCGAGGGATTGCAGGGAGGTGAGTTGAGGGATTTCGGGGGGAATTTCTGTTAAGTTTCTGTCGGACAGATCTAACTTCCCCGCTCTTTCGTCCTTTGCCTGTTGAATTAACTCTAATACTTCCCGTGCTGTCATTGACCATCCCCCCGCTACTATATTTACTCCATTTTGGCAAAAGATCTGGTTAATGCCACTGGTGGTGATCAGCTAGTCCACTGTTAATAGTATGATTAACTCCCACACGCGGTTATTCATACATTTGTATCAGTTTAAGGATGACTGATAATTGCTGATTGTCGCTATTTCTGCAAATGTGAGATGCCGCCAAATGAATAATTATAGAATTCAAGAGAATTTATCCTGAAGACAGGGATTGATAAGGAATAATTTCTTCGAGGGTATTTCCTAACTTTTCCCTCGCTAGATCTAACTCATAGGCTTTTTGTAAATTCATCCAAATTTCTGCCCCGGTATTAAAAAAACGCCCTAATTTTAAAGCAATATCTCCCGTGATATTTCCTTGTCCCTTGAGAATTTGCTCAAGTTCATTCTCAGAGATATTAACTCTTGTGGCAAGCTGAGAAACATTAAGATTAATTTCCTCTAATTCATCAGCCAAAATTTCACCAGGGTGGATAGGACTTTTCCAATTATTCATCGTGAATTCTCCTTAATGATAATCAACAATTTCAACATTAGTAGCTGCATCATCCCATGAGAAACAAATACGATACTGGTCATTGATGCGAATACTATATTGACCGATTGGCTCTTCTGGTTTCTGTGTGGAAACGAGGTCTATACTGATAGTTTATTCCGCCAAATAGCACTAAAAGTCTTGCCTGATAAGCATTTCACGATTCCATAAGCAAAAATTATCACACAAAGTCGAGAAGAGCCACCGATTCTATCCCCTTTTAAACGTTCTAAGCGGTTACTCGGCAATCCTGCCAATGCTTCTAGTGTATTAGCACTTTCTAAAATACGCAATCTTTTGATCGCTAATCGTTCAATCCCAGAAAACTTTTTAACAAACTGCTTATTATAAAGCTTTTCTGTATCTTTACATCGAAAGCTTTTAATCATGGGTTATTTTTGTCATGTCTAAGGCAATAATTTGATAAATTTAGCTAAATTTATCAACCGTCCCGATAATTACTCAAATTTTTCTCATCTTTTTTTCTCAAACCATGTTTGTAATAATTCCCCGGATTCCTTGGCTAAAATTCCCGCGATTACCGGTAAACGATGGTTAGAAAAAGGACTATCTATAAAATTAGCCACAGTGCGGATAACTCCTGTTTTGGGATCGTCAGCACCGTACACTAATAATCCTAATCTAGCCTGAATGATTGCCCCGGCACACATGGGACAGGGTTCGAGGGTGACGTAGAGGGTACAATCATTTAAGTGCCAATTGCCTAACACTTGACTAGCGGCACGAATCGCCAGAATTTCGGCGTGAGCGGTGGGATCATAGTGTTTTTCCTTGCAATTAGCCCCTTGAGCGATTAAATGTCCCTCTTTATCCACGATAACTGCTCCCACAGGTACATCACCCCGATCCCCCGCAGTTGCCGCTAAATTTAAAGCTAACTGCATCCATTGCCGATGTTTCTCATAGGCTTTTTCGTCAATAGACTTTAGATAGTCCCACATTTAGCCAGTAAATTATCTAATTTTTTCTGACCATCCAAAGCATACAAATCATCACAACCACCGATATGTTCATTATTAATAAAAATCTGTGGTACACTGCGTTTACCGTTAGACCGTTCCGCCATGGCTTGACGAGCGCTTTCATCCCCATCAATCTTGTATTCGGTGTATTTTACCCCTTTCCAACCCAGCAGCCATTTAGCACGAATACAGTAGGGACAAGTTGCCCAAGTGTAAATTTCCACATTGGCCTTGATATTCTCGTTATAACGCCCAAAAAGCGAGTTAAATAGATTTAGCATCGTTCTTACTAAGTAGTTAGGTGTTAAAAACTGTCAGATGCCCCCCTTATTAAGGGGGGATTAAGGGGGGATCCATCTTCAATTTAATTATAACCAGCTACTTACTCTCCTATTTATCTTTATTTTATGAATTCTGCTACCAAAAAAGCCCAATTACGCAAACAACTAATTGCCCAAAGACGATCGCTTACTAAGCATATTTGGCAAGAAAATAGTCAGCAACTTTGCAAAAATTTACAATCTTTACCCCTCTTTCAACACGCTAAAACCATTCTCGCTTACTTCAGTTATCGTCAAGAGCCGGATTTAAGTTCCTTATTTTGTCAACACCATCGCTGGGGTTTTCCCCGTTGTGACGGAGATAGCCTGACTTGGCACTGTTGGACTGCCGACGATCCCCTAGAATTAAATCGTTATGGCATCTATGAACCAACAGCGATCGCTCCTCTCATTTTACCTGCCGAAGTGGACTTACTGTTAATTCCCGCCGTCGCTTGCGATCGCCAAGGTTATCGCTTAGGTTACGGGGGAGGTTATTTTGATCGTCTCCTACATTCCCCCGAATGGCAAGCTATCCCCTCGATCGGGATTGTCTTTGACTTTGCCTATCTCGATACCCTTCCCCTCGATACTTGGGACCAAAAATTACAGGCAATCTGTACCGAATCAAGAACCGAAATTTTTTAACAATTATTTCCTTTTGTGTGATCGGTTTAACTTATATAGGAGCGATCGATCTTTGTGTCCTTTGTGTCTTTGTGGTTCGTTCTGGTCGTTCGCTGGCACTGTATCTTAGAATACATTTTACCCACCGACTACTCATATATTAAGTTTTATTGAATCCGATCGACCCTTAAGATAGCTTTGCTAGGATGAAGTTCGCATCAAGAGATGTTTAAAGTAATCACCAGAAAAAGTCAACAGGGAAGCAATGAAACACTTTCACGAACCATGGATTCAAGAATGGTGTCAAGAAAACGGCTGGACAGAGCTATTTCTCGAACGCTACAGTAATTATTGGGCATTCCCTCCCAATGCCGTCATGCCAGAACCAATTCCCACCAAAGTGTTACAAAATATTAAGCGTCAAAAAGGTCTATCCCCTGCCGAAAAACTTTGGTTAGGAATGGCGATTGGATTGACTGTGACAGCTTTAATTCTCTGTGTCATCCTCGCTTGTCCTATGCCTATAGTTCTCGCTTTCGCTTTTGATGCTGTCACCGCAGCGCGATTGGAAGTGGAATATTAACCGGGCAAAAATTGAGCAGCAAAAACCTAAACAGGGGGAGATTTTTCCGAAAGTCTTCCCCTTGACTGCGTTTTTCCAGACAGGGACGATCGATCTGTCTTGAATCAGTAATCGGTGATTAGTGGTCAGTAGGAGAATAGAATATTAAGTGAGCAGTATTCAATGGCAGTTTTCTGCTGTCTTTTCACTGATTACTGTTTACTGTTTACTGGACGGCTACGCCGTGCCTTTGGCAACACTGAAAAGTCCCCATGTCCGAATCTCGTCGCTTACAGTTTACCCCCGATCTGGAAATTTGCCGTATTTTGAACGGAATGTGGCAGGTTTCAGGCGCCCATGGTTCGATCGCACCCCAAAAAGCGATCCCTAGTATGTTCTCCTATCTAGATGCCGGTTTCACCACTTGGGATCTGGCCGATCATTACGGTCCAGCCGAAGATTTTATCGGTGAATTTCGTCGTCAATTAGTCGCCCAAAGGGGCATTGATGCTTTAAATAATCTGCAAGCTTTCACTAAATGGGTTCCCCGTCCTGGTAAAATGACTAAGGAAATAGTCGCAAAAAATATCGCTATTTCCCTACGTCGCATGGATGTGGATAGTCTCGATTTATTGCAGTTTCACTGGTGGGATTATCGCGATAACAATTATCTAGATGCCTTATATTTTTTAGGAGAATTACAACAGGAAGGCAAAATTAAACACCTAGCCTTGACTAATTTCGACACGGAACATTTAAAAATTATTCTCAGCACCGGGATTAAAATAGTCTCCAATCAAGTCCAGTTTTCCCTAATTGATCGCCGTCCCCTCGTCAAAATGGCACAATTTTGCCAAGAACATAACATCTATCTACTGGCCTATGGTACTCTAGCAGGAGGCTTATTAGGAGCTAAATATCTCGGTCATCCTGAACCCAATCCCATGAGTCTCAATACCGCTAGTTTACGGAAATATAAAAACATGATCGATGCTTGGGGAAACTGGCAATTATTCCAAGAATTATTAACTGTTCTTAAAGCGATCGCTGATTCCTATCACGTCACCATTCCTAATGTGGCAGTGCGTTACGTTCTCGAACAAAAAGCCGTAGCTGGAGCAATTATCGGGGTGCGTTTGGGAGTTGCTGAACATATCCAGGAAAATGCCCGTATTTTCGATTTTCAATTATCTCCCCAAGACTATCAAAAAATTGATCATGTCTTGCAAAAATCCCGGGATTTATTGCAGTTAATCGGTGATTGCGGTGATGAGTACCGTCGATAAGTAGGTAGGTGTTAAAAATTGTCAGATTCCCCCCTTATTAAGGGGGATCCCCCCGCCTATCGGCACCCCCCTTATCAAGGGGGATCCCCCCGCCTATCGGCACCCCCCTTATCAAGGGGGATCCCCCCGCCTATCGGCACTCCCCTTATCAAGGGGGATCCCCCCGCCTATCGGCACCCCCCTTATCAAGGGGGGCAGGGGGGATCGGCACCCTCCTTGTTAAGGACTGATAACGGATAACGGATAACGGATAACGGATAACTGATGACTGATCACTGATCACTGATGACTGATCACTGACAACTGATAACTGATAACTGATAACTGATAACTGAAAAGAGGCTAATGATGAGATTTGAACAACCAATCCCCGATGATCCCGCTAATCAATGGCGCTATCAATTAGATCAATTCGTGCAAGAAAATCAACAGGAATTAGCCGGTTTAATGTGGGGTTTACTCTCGGAATGGGGAGAAGATGCTCAAGAAACCCTGGGCATTGATCTTAAACCTCAGCCTCATTTTGTCTGTTGTTCTAGGGAGTCCCTAGAGAAATTAAATCGCCAGGTTAATTGTAAAATTCAAGAGATGCTTGGGATTATTTATCGCTATAATCCCAGGGAAGAAGTGGCTATAGTCGCTATCGGTGATGGTCAGGTAAAATTGATTTATTTTCAACCCGATCTTTCCCCTCCTGAATGTTTTGATCGCCTCGAAGTGGATCTTGATACCCTCATTCAACAGTTAGAGTCCAAAATGCTGACGGAAATCCAATCTTTCCCAATTTGATGCCGATTGCCAGCGCAAAAAGTTGGCAGGTTGTCCCACTGATAAACCCGCTAATCCGATCGCTTTTCTGGGGGATTCTGTGCCTAGAATAATCGCCGTTTCTAAATCACATATTCCCCAGTTAACTAAATTGGCTACTCCTTGTAATAAGGGTAAGGTTGTTCCCGCTAAAGTACCGTCAAAAAGTCTTGCTGTTCCCTGTTTAACTTCAATTTCTCTCTCGTCCCAAGGATAGACACCATCCCCCAAACCAATCGGCGCTAAAGCATCACTAACTAAGAAAATTCCTCGATGATAATTACTGGCTTTTAGTAATAATTCTATCATGGTTGGATGGATGTGTTGACCATCGGCAATTAACCCACAATAGACATCGCAATTGATAATTGCTTCCCCTAATAACCCCGGTTGACGATGGTGTAAAGGAGGCATGGCATTGAAGGCATGAGTAACCATTTTTGCCCCCTGTAAAAAGGCTTTTTTGGCTATTTCTTGACTCGCTTGCGAATGTCCTAAACTGACGGTAATCCCTCGATCGCTTAGGTATTTAATTACAGTACCGCTACTATCTAATTCGGGGGCTAAGGTGATAATTTTTACGATCAATAAGTAGTCCCCAAAGATTTTATCTACTGTTTCTATACTTGGGTTTAAAAGATATTGTCCCGGATGCGCCCCCCTTTTTTCATAGTTTAAAAATGGTCCCTCTAAATGTACTCCTAAAACCTGCGCGCTCGCTCGATTTTCCTGTTTCTGTTTCTCGATATATTTGGCAATTACTGAGAGGGATTTTTGAAATTTCTCCACGGACGTGGTGACTAGGGTGGGAAGATAACCATCAATTCCTTGATTCCCCAGATAATCGCTAATCTTATCTAATTTTTCTAGATCTGTTATTTCTAAGTCGGGAAATGCTAATCCTAATCCTCCGTTGATCTGTAAATCTACTCCTCCTAACGATAGCCAATCCCCTTCCATATCGATAATCTTTTCCCCTTTTTTCCTTCCCCCCATCTCCGTGATTCTCTCGATCTTTCCCGCAGCATTTATCTCTATTTGTTGTCGATCCTGATAGGCGGGAATTCTAGCGTTAATTAGGGTTATCATAGCAGCAGAAAACTAATTTTTTTTTTATTATAATCTCAAAAAAAACTTTTTTTTTGATCATGCTTGACAAGGGAGCATTTTTGTGAGATGCTTTTTTATATAATGGTAATCTGTGCGTTAGTTCATAGTTGCTGACATCCAATTATATAAAAACTGATCATAAAAAAATAATACCATAACCTGACCGCTTCCTGCCCAGAGATTGCAAAAATACTTGACAAAATAATTACAGCCTTTCTCTGGCGGTTCTTATACTAAATCCAGTTATTAAAAACTGATTATCTATTCCCCCTTTTGCCTCTTGCCTCTTGCATGAGTGCCTATCCTGATATGTTACCTATACTTAACGGATTTAGTATTAGGAGGGAGTAACTGTCAGAAGGAAAGGCTTGTCCTATAATAAAATTAAGACCTTATAAAAACTACTTTTTTAGCAATAAAAGAGTAGCAATCTCAGTGATTAGGGAGGGGTGTGTGTTTTTTAGAAACATAGGGAAACAGACTCAAGAACCGCGTCGTATTATTATCGGAGATGTGCATGGCAGTTTTCAGACACTTTTGCGACTATTAAACCGAGTTGCTCCCGATAGTGAGGATGAGGTTTATTTTCTGGGAGATTTAATCGATCGAGGACAGCAGAGCTTGGAAGTGGTGGATTTTGTCATCAAAAATAACTACCAATGTCTCCTAGGAAATCATGAATATATGCTCTTAAAAGCTCTGACGGGAAAAGAAGTTTCTGAAAAATGGTTCAACGGCTGGATTGAGAGTGGCGGGGCGGCGACACTACTAAGTTATAATAACAATATACCCGCCGAACATATCAATTGGTTCCAATCCCTACCCGCTTATTTAGACCTAGGAGATATTTGGTTAGTTCACGCAGGAGTACACCCAGAATATCCCCTTGAACAGCAAACAAACGAGCAGTTTTGTTGGATTAGAAATGAATTTCATACCATGACCCAACCCTATTTCAAGGATAAACTAATTATCACAGGTCATACTTTAACCTTTACCTTTCCCGATGTCAAACCGGGGCAACTAGCTCGCGGCAGCGGTTGGCTAGACATTGAAACTGGGGTTTATCATCCTCAAAGTGGTTGGTTAACTGCTTTAGATTGGACAAATCAATTAGTTTATCAAGTGCAGGCTCAAAATAAAAATTGTCGCACGATCCCTTTAGAAAAAGCGGTGGTTAATCTAGATATTGACCAGATTTCTCGTTACTCCTCCAGGGAAAGCTCGTCTAAACCGATGAATCTTTAATGGTGATCAGAAAAGAGAGGCCATAAAACCGGAAGGATCGGTTAAAATAGTTGATAATCTGATTAATACCCTTTTCTAATGACCCTTGAACTCTTATACCAAGCTTTCATCGAAACAATTCAACATCCTGACCCTGAGATAAATCTAGCTCGGGCAGCCCTACAAATAGCCAATTTTGAATATCCCCGTCTCAAAATTGATCACTATTTAAATAGAATAAATTTAATGGCTGACGAGGTAAAAAAACGCCTACCCGATAGATTATATCCTTTAAAAATAGTCAAGGTTATCAATCAATATTTGTTTGAAGATTTACAATTTACTGGTAATAACCAAGAATACTATGACCCCCGCAATAGCTACTTAAATGACGTAATTGATCGCCGCACGGGTATCCCACTCACTCTCTCGATTATCTATTTAGAGATTGCCAAACAGATCGATTTTCCCATGGTAGGAATTGGTATGCCCGGCCATTTTATTATCCGTCCCGATTTCGAGGAAGTGGAAATTTTTGTCGATCCCTTTCACGGTGGTGAAATCCTATTTAAACAGGACTGTCAAGAAAGATTAAGTCAAGTTTATCAACAGCCAGTTAAATTAGAAGAACATTTTCTCAATATTGCTACCAATCAGCAAATTTTATTACGTTTGTTGACTAATTTAAAATATATTTACCTGAATCGTCAACAATGGTCTCAGACAATTCGGACAATAGATCTACTACTTTTGCTCATTCCTAATCATCCCCTAGAGCTGCGCGATCGAGGTTTAGTTTACTATCAAATTGGACAACTCAGCCAAGCGCAACAGGATTTAGGCTTCTATCTTGCCCTCCTACCCAACGCTCAAGATGCAGAATCCATTCGACAATTATTGCAAAAAATTAACTCTTAAGTCGCCAGCCTGATCAGTTATCAGTTATCAGTTATCAGTTATCAGTTAGCGGTATTAAATGAGGAGTATTAAATGACATTAATAGTGCTGTCTTTTCACTGATTACTGATTACTGTTCACTGAAAAATCCCCCAATCCTTTACTGATAAATGATAACTAAAATGACTATTAGCCCTTCCGTAACCACGAAAAAACTCAAAATCGGTCAACTGCGAAAAGTCCATCATATCGCTTTCAACGTCAAAGATATGGAGGCTTCTCGTCATTTTTATGGGGAAATATTAGGATTAGAGGAATTAGTGGGCGAAAAAATTCCCAGTACCTTAAAAGAATTAGTTGCCCAAGGAAAAGTGGCCAATTTTATCACCCCCGATGGTAAAGTAATTGACCTATTTTGGGAACCAGATTTAAACCCTCCCGACGACAATCCCGAAATCGCTTTTACCCGTGCCAATCATTTAGCCTTCGATATTGCCCCGGAATGCTTCGATTTTGCCCTAGAAGTGCTACAAAGTCAGGGAATTACTATTGCTAGTGGACCCGTGACCCGGCCGACTGGGAGAGGGGTTTACTTCTACGATCCCGATGGCTTTATCGTCGAAATTCGCTGTGATCCCGCATCTTAACGACTCAGAGGACGAAAATTGCCACGAAAAACTAGAAAAGTTAGGGTAATCGCTAATATAATCGCTGTTATCGCAATTAGAGGCAGAGAAATCTGTTTAACAGCGATCGCCAAAAAAGCCCAGATAAACACCCCGATAAAAGCCCGATCTTTTCTTTTTAAACCGACTAAAATCGCGATTATCGCCCCGATAACTAGGATTATTACCGTCCAGATTTGGTCAGTTAGACCCCATCGCTGCCAGTCGATCCAATCTAGCACCGAAGCGACGTTGACAATTGTGGCTACGCTAATCCAAGCGAAATAAATACTAATAGGAGCATTAACTAATAAACCCTGTTTACGATTGACAATCAAGCGATTAATTTCTAAGCGAAGATAAAGCTGGATGAGAGAAAATAAAATGCCTAGCATTGCCAGTAAAGACAGGGTAAAAAAACGCAATTGAAAGAAAATTACCCAGAGAATCTGACAAGCACTAGCGATGGCTAATTCGTAGCCTAACCGACGCAAACGCGGTTCAGTTTTATTAAAAGCCAAAGCTTGGTAAATTCCCAGACTAATTAAACCCAGATAAATTAATCCCCAGATCGCAAAAGCATAATTAGCGGGAATAATTAAGACATCTTGAAAAACTGTATTCGAGATAGCCCCGATATTTTCGCCCTTAAGAGGGAAAATATTAGCGAAAATATTGGTGATAAAAGCCCCTAGAATAGCAAATAAATTTAGTTCTTGTCGGAGACGATCTCGATCAAAATTCATAGGTCAATCAAAGACGGAAAACATCATTTCGCCCTGGGCGGCCAATTGCCCATCGACTCTTGCTTCCCCTTGCATTTTAGCAATTTTATTCATCTTGAAGGATAATAATTCCACCGTCATGATTAATTGATCCCCCGGCACCACAGGACGACGAAAACGGGTTTTATCAATGCCAGCGAAGGCAAAAAATTTCCCTTTCATCCCGGGTAATTGGGTCAAAATCACCCCCCCCACTTGGGCCATAGATTCAACAATTAACACCCCCGGCATCAAGGGACGACTGGGAATATGACCGGGAAAAAAAGGCTCGTTGATCGTGACATTTTTTAGGCCAACGGCTTTTTTACCTGGTACATAGTCAATAATCCGATCAACTAGGGCAAAGGGATAACGATGGGGCAGTAGTTGGCGAATTTCCTCGACGGTAAAGGTAGTTTTTATGACTGGTTCCAACTCGGTTAAGGCTTCGGTAACGATGGTCATGCAAGTCAAAAATTACAAGTGAGATCAGACATTATCTCATAATCAGTTATCAGTGATCAGTGATTAGATGAACGTAGGTTGGGTTGAAGCATGAAACCCAACGCCCGCTCATGTTACGCTACCGCTAACCCATCCCACAAATAATTGTGCCTCCCTACTTAGCCTAACCAATTAGGTTTTAGATTCAATCCTTGTTATCAGTTCACTCTTTACTGTTCACTGTTCACTGGAAATGGCTGACAGCCTTTTTAATTGGGCATTTCAGTTAAACGAGCATTTTGATAATAATGGCTGAGAATGCGATCATAAGTCACCCCTTGGTCAGCGAGGGAAAAAGCACCCCATTGACTTAAACCGATCCCATGACCGAAACCGCGACCATTGATGGCAAAAGTACCGTTATTAGCTGAAATCGTGAATAGGGTACTACGCAGCTCGAGTATTCGCCGTAATTGGGTATCAGAGATTAATTTAGAGCCTTGATCGCCCACTATACGCATTCTAATCACCCGTCCGTGGGGAGTGATCCTTTCGGGAGATAGCGATCGCACGCGACCGACACCACCGATTAAACGGCCTAATTCCCTGGCACTAAAGTTTTTTGACCATTGAAATACCGGGGCGACTTGATCGTAATCGACGACACCGCGCAGGTAGGGTAAGGGGGAATTCCAAACATCTTCGACATTTTCCGTATGACCCCCGGAGGAGGAGTGAAACACCGCTAGAATCGGTTTGCCGTTGAAACTCATAATTTGTCCGGCGGTGGCATTAACTGCCTCATGGGTGCTAGTAAACTCGCTTTCTAGACCCTTATAAACTTGGGTGCGGGTGGTAGTATCGAGATCGTAGATGCGATTACCAGAAGTATTCATTTGGTAGAGAGCATAGGTGCGCGCCGCCACAGATTGGGCTTTTAAGGCCTCTTGCGGCCAGGAGGGAATCGCCTCCGCACCGACTACACTATAGAGATATTCCTCTAAATCGACTAAATTTAGGGCTGTCACCCCAGAACCCTGCCGAATGATCCTTGTTCGTCCTCGATACCAGCGATCATTAATCCAGACGTAACCATCATTCTCCGGTTCGATGATCAATTGACTGGCCTGCCAATCGGCCAAACCCACCGCTTTTCCTCTGGGATTAGCATTGAGGGCATTCATGGCGGTCAATTCTCCTAGGACTCTGCCAGACCCATCTTTCACCACAGCATCGGTGGAACTGCCCACGGAGACGGCGCTAACACCTTTACTGATAGCAATGCGTAACTCGACAGCAGCTTGGACTGGAGCAATAATCAAAGCCCAAAAAACTAGGACGAGCCAACTATGGGCAGGCAGGCGCTGCAGGTAACTGCCCAGCAGTCTTGCTGTGTGTTTATTGGTCATGGGGATCGGACTCCTCACACAATCGATCGATAATCAATTTTACCCGGACTGGGATTTTTTTGCTACTCCTGTTCGGAAAAATTTTTCCTCCGTCACTTTTTCCCGATTGTCTGACAATTTTTCTGTCCTCTGGCCCCTGAATCGGCAAATTGCCTTATTTTGTCCGATTAATCGGGATTTATTCGGGTTAGTCGATTATTTTAAGTAGGTAGGCGTTAAAAATTATCAGATTTCCCCCCTTAATCGTAGGGTTGATTCATGAATCAACCCTACTATGAATCAACCCTAGGATTAAGGGGGGATCCCCCCGCCTATCGGCACCCCCCTTATTAAGGGGGGCAGGGGGGATCAAAGACAAAATCTATCTTCAACTTAATTATAACCACTTACTTAAGTAGTCCAGCAAAATTAATTTTCTAGGTTCGAGTGGACAATCGCCAATTCTTGCCGCCAAACTAGCAAGGATTTCTCCCAAGCTAGTTCCCATTTTTGCGCTAAAAAAGGTCGAGTATTTTTGCCCAAATTATAGGCGATGACAATCTCTTCCCAGAGAGAGCCTAAGGAAAGTGGGGAAGAAAATAAAGCTCCGAATAATCCCCCTAAAAGTAGGACAATAGCTAGAGGGCGACGACTTTGACTTAATTCAAAAGCTTTCAGTTGCAATTCTCCCATAACATCAACACCAAAACCCGTTACTATATGCCAGATATCGTGAGTTTGCCGTAGGCGAAGCAGCAGATAATCTGTATCGGAATTGACTTGAATAGACCGATAAAAATTAGGATCAAAATTGAGACTAATTAGGTGAGTAGCATAATGATAACCGGCTCTTCTGGTTTCTGTGTGGAAACGAGATCTATACCGATAGTTTCTTCCGCAAAATAGTCCTAAAAGTTTTGCCCAATAAGCACTTCAGGGTTCCATAAGCAAAAATTATCACACAAAGTCGAGAAGAGCCGATAACCTAGGGAATCTTCTGGAAGTTTTAGCAAGGTTTCTAAACAGGGACTAGCGGCTAGATATCTTTGGGCAATTATTTGAGCGGTAGCTTGATCGCTTTTTTTATAATTTTATATTTTATAACACCCTATTATTCGAGTTCTTGAGGTTCAATAACCAACTTAATTCCCTGAATAATTAATTTGATTTTTTCCCGAGAAAGTCTTCCGATAGACTCCGTTAAAAGACGCTTATCAACCGTGAAAACCTGTGAAACATTAACAACACTGGATTCAGGTAAATTCCCTTCACCCTCATTCAATAAAACATTCCCAATAAATAGGGCTCTTCTGGTTTCTGTGTGGAAACGAGGTCTATACTGATAGTTTATTCCGCCAAATAGCACTAAAAGTCTTGCCTGATAAGCATTTCACGATTCCATAAGCAAAAATTATCACACAAAGTCGAGAAGAGCCCCAATAGCTTTTGCTCGTCTCAAATTAGTTGTTAATGGACACACAATAACCGTACCAATTTGTGACTGATTCAGAGCATCATTTGGCACCACAACACAAGGACGAAGATAAGCAGGTTCAGAACCTTGTGGTTCTCCTAAATCAATCCAATAAATCTCTCCTTGAAAAATCGTCATATTTACTCAGATAATTGGCGTTGATGATGCCGTATTCCCTCTAACATTAAAGTTTCTGATTCGTCCAATCCATCACTATAAGCTTCATTCCAACTATCTATTAATCGTTGTTTAGTTGTTTGTTGATTATTCAATCCTAATTGTTGATGTAACTGCTCCAATAACCATTTTTTATCTTCAAACGAAAAATTTCGTAACTTTTGTTCCAGTTCAATAATTTGAGGGGATATCATAAAATTAACTCCATTTAACATTGAGCTATATCATAATTCTAACAACAAAAAAGCACCCCCTCGCGGGAGTGCCTTTTT
>NZ_JADBVE010000139.1:0-17400 GCF_020245285.1 Microcystis sp. M31BS1 | reverse complement strand
TATCAGTTATCAGTTATCAGTTATCAGTTATCAGTTATCAGTTATCAGTTATCAGTTATCAGTTACAAGATTAAAGTGATAAGTGATAAGTGATAAGTTTTAAGTTTTAAGTTTTAAGTTTTAAGTTTTAAGTTTTAAGTTTTAAGTTTTAAATGATATTATAGCGTTTCCTAAGCTAGTGAGGTACACCTATTTTTCTTCCCTTTTGCCTTTTGCCTTTTGCCTTTTGCCTTTTGCCTAAAACCTATAACTTTTGTACCTCAGCAGACTGAAAAACGCTATATTCACCGATCAATCTTCACTAATTACTGTTTACTGATTACTGTTTACTGATTACTGATAACTGACAAACCCCCCACTCCCTTCCCAAAATGCCTTCGCCAGAATCCGCTCCGTTGATATCACAACTGCAAAAAAAAGTCAATAGTTTAGATGTACCATTTTATGCACCAGGGCATAAGCAGGGGGAAGGAATCGGGGAAGATTTAAGTAATTTACTGGGAAAAAGCGTCTTTAAAGCCGATTTACCCGAATTACCCGACCTTGATAATTTGTTTGCCCCGACGGGAGTGATTAAAGAAGCGCAAATTTTAGCAGCCGAGACATTTGGAGCAGATAAAAGCTGGTTTTTAGTCAATGGTTCCAGTTGTGGCATTATTGCGGCGATTTTAGCCACTTGCGGCGAGGGAGATAAAATTATTTTGGCGAGAAATATTCATAAATCGGCAATTTCGGGCTTAATTCTCTCTGGGGCGCAACCTATCTTTATCAATCCCGAATATAATCCCACTATCGATCTAAATTTAAATATAACCCCCCAATCCCTCGCCAATGCCCTGAAACTTCATCCCGACGCTAAAGCGGTGATGGTAGTCTCTCCCACCTATCAAGGGGTTTGCTGTGACTTAAAAACTATCGCCCAGATTACCAATCATTATTCTATCCCGCTGCTCGTTGATGAGGCTCACGGGTCCCATTTTGCCTTTCATCCCGATTTACCTCCGGCTGCCCTGTCTCTCGGCGCCGATATGGCTATTCAGTCCACCCATAAGGTTTTAGGGGCCTTAACTCAAGCATCGATGTTACACTTAAAAAGCGATCGCATTAGTTCCGAAAAAGTCGATCGAGCCTTACAATTAGTTCAAACCACTAGCCCTAGTTATTTGCTTCTCGCTTCCCTTGATAGTGCTAGAAAGCAAATGGCGACGCAAGGCCTAGATTTACTGACCAAAACCCTCGATTTAGCTGCTACTGCCCGAAAAGAACTCGATAAAATTCCTAATATCTCTGTTTTGGACTTTCCCCATTCTATCCCGGGTTGTCACTGGTTCGATCGCACTCGTTTAACGGTAATTGTCAAAAATTTTGGCTTAACCGGTTACGAAATAGACGATATTTTGCGAGAAAAATACGCTGTCACGGCAGAATTACCGACTTTCAGTCAACTTACTTTTATCATCTCCATCGGCAATCATCGCGAACACATTAATCGCCTCATTACTGCTTTTCAATCCCTTCAATCCCCTTCCTCTACCAGTTTACCCCTGACTCCTCCCCCAGTCACGGGAAATTTGGCTATTTCTCCTAGAAAGGCTTTTTTTGCCCCTACAGAGATAGTATCCCGGAAAAATGCCCTCGATCGTCTTAGTGCTGATGTTATCTGTCCCTATCCCCCCGGTATTCCCGTTTTGATGCCGGGTGAGTTAATTTCTCAGGAAGTCCTCGACTATCTGCAAACTATTTTAGACCTCGGTGGCACGATTACCGGCGGTAGTGATGATAATTTGGCAACTTTCAGGGTTTTAAAATAAACGCAAAATTATCTGATATATTAACCGGAAAAAGGCAGTAATAGCAATGGCTCCAATGGCTGCCATCACGGCAATGATAGCAATTTCAGGAAAACTTAGAGTTCCTTGCAGCTGCGGAATTAACATCAAGGCGAGAGTAATTGCTGCTAGAATCGGTACATCTTTCCCTTCAATCACTTTTTTAAATAATGCCAAAACTAAGCCACCTAAGATCATAAAGGCAATGACAATTCCTGCCGAGGGAACTAAACTATTTAAGGCAATTACTAATAATGTCCCCTCAAATCCTGTAAAGGCAGCATTAGCGAAAGTTTCCCCAAGAGAAAAGCGGGAAGTTTTTCTCTTCACTGGAGAAGATGGGGGAATTGGGGAAGGTGGAGGAGATGGAGGAATTGGAGAGGGTGGAGGAGATGGAGAAGGAGGATTTAAAGCGGTTAAAACTTCTCCACAGGATTGAAATCTATCCCAGGGATTTGCTAGTAACATTTTATTGAATACTTGGGCTAAATCTGCACTGATATTAGGGGCATAATTTTGCCAATTCCAGACCTGTTTTTGCGGATCGTATAGCTCATCAGGATCGCGATTAGTTAAGAGTATAACACAGGTAGCTGCTAGGGCATATAAATCTGTGGATGCCGATACCTGATTGCCTAATTGTTGTTCGGGAGGAGCAAATCCAGCTGAGTAAATTGTTGTGGATTTCTCTTGTGTATTACTAGGGTTATTAGTCGCCTGTTTTACTGCCCCAAAATCGAGTAAATAGAGGCGGCCATTTTTGGATAGCATGATGTTAGATGGTTTTATATCCCGGTGAATGGAACCATTTTCATGAATAAATTTGAGGATAAGAAGTAATTCTTGGAGAATGTTTTTGACTTCACTTTCTTGAAAGGGTTTTTGTTGCTGTTGGAGAATTTCTTCTAAGTTTTTACCATCGATATATTCCTGGGCCAGATAGAAAAATTGCTCTTCTTCTCCCGTTAATTGATTCTTGACTGTTAAAGGGAAAAAAGCATAGAGATCGGGGATTTGGGGATGTTCTCGTCCTAAATCTTCTAAAACCCGCGCTTCTTGAAAAAATAAATTTTTCGCTTTTTCTAAAGCTTGCGGACTTAAATTACAGGAAGGTTGAAATTGTTTGAGTACACATTTAGCTTTTTTGGGACTATAACGATCTAGCGCTAAAAATGCCGCCCCAAATCCTCCTTGTCCCAATAGACGTTCTGGCAAATAACGTCCCCCTAAAATTAATGGCATCCCGCAAGTAGTACAATATTTCTGTTCGATCGAGGTTAAAAGATTGCTATCGTCTAGGTCTAGGCACTGATTACGCGGTTTCGGACAGTGGGGACGCGTACAAATAACTTCCATAATCACCGTTTCCCGTGGTACTGCTCTTAGTTTAGCTACTACCTGCAATTCGGGTTAAAATTTTTATTCTTAAGAAAGAGTTAAAGAGGGGGGTCGTAGGCTGACACGGATTCCCATTATACTACAAGGTTAGCAGAAATTTTGGAGTTTGTCAAGTCTTTGGCTGAAAAAAATTCAGCCAGATAAGGGCGGTTATCTTAATGGTGGGGTAGGAAGTCTCGGTGCTTTTTTTAGTTGAAAGAGCGGGCCAGACGATTAACCCCGGTGTGTAATAACTGTTCCAAGCTTTGGCGATCGCTAATGGCTTGAAAATTGATCACAAAACAGGTTAAACCTAGTCCAAAGAGGATAAAAGTGGGGGCCATAACCACACCAATCATTAACCAGGTGGCGACGTGGAGAAACATGATGATGGCGAACAACAAAGCTAGGGAAGCAATGGGTAAGATTTGACGGGTAGGACGACCAAAATAGAGAAAAAGAACGGTTAAAAGGGTGGTTACTAAGTTAGCGGGTACTAAAAAGGCACAAATCGAGACGCAATAGTGGCGAGAAAATTCAGCGAGAGTATTAAAATCTATCATGAATAGTAGTTTATAAATCCCTGAGTCTTAGCACTGTCGATTGTAGCGGAAAAATTAGATGATCGGCATGAAGGTGACTGAAGGCTGTGGTGCAATAGATTTTCGAGAGGGAGCTAAAACGAGAATCGGGGGATAGGTCATCCAGCTATAATGAAATCTGGGAAAATGACACCGCCCCATCCCGAAAACTCTTACCCCTTGCTAGGTATAATCGATCGTAGGAAGAATTTTATGAGTAAATTTGTCTTTGTTACTGGGGGAGTCGTCTCCAGTATTGGGAAAGGAATTGTCGCTGCTAGTTTGGGAAGATTGTTAAAAAGTCGGGATTATTCCGTCTCAATTCTGAAATTAGACCCCTATATCAACGTGGATCCGGGTACGATGAGTCCTTTTCAACACGGAGAGGTATTTGTCACCGATGATGGGGCCGAAACCGACCTCGACCTTGGCCACTACGAACGTTTTACCGATACGGAACTCTCCCGTCTCAATAGCGTGACTACTGGCTCGATTTATCAAGCTGTATTGAATAAAGAGCGCCGTGGTGCTTATATGGGGGGAACTGTGCAGGTAATTCCCCATATTACCAACGAAATCAAGGAAAGGATTCTTCGGGTGGCCAAAGATACCAACCCCGATATTGTCATCACAGAAATTGGTGGTACGGTGGGAGATATCGAATCCTTGCCTTTTTTAGAAGCAATTAGGCAATTTAGGAAGGATGTGGGTCGAAATAACGTGATTTATATGCACGTTACCCTAATTCCTTGGATTCCGGCCGCGAAGGAGATGAAAACTAAACCGACGCAACACTCGGTCAAGGAATTAAGATCGATCGGTATTCAACCGGATGTGTTAGTCTGTCGTTGTCATCTACCCCTACAACCGGGATTAAAAGAAAAACTCTCAGCTTTCTGTGATGTGCCGGTGGAATCGGTGATTACTGCTCAGGATGCCAGCAGTATCTACGAAGTGCCTCTTAATCTGGAAAAAGAGGGATTAGCGCAACAAACCCTAGAATTATTAAACCTGGGTCCCCGATACCCCCATCTGGAGGAGTGGGAAAATCTCATCCGACAGATGCAATCCCCCAGTCAAAAATTAGAGATAGCTATCGTCGGGAAATATGTGCAGTTGGGTGATGCTTATCTCTCGGTGGTGGAGGCCCTTAAACACGCTGCTATTGCCCTTGATAGCGAGATAGAATTGCGTTGGGTAAGTGCTGAAGATGTGGATAACGATTCGGCCGAAGCTCATTTAAGCGGTGTTGACGGTATTGTGGTACCAGGTGGTTTTGGTATTAGGGGTGTGGATGGCAAAATTAAGGCGATCGAGTATGCTAGGGTCAATAATATTCCTTTCTTGGGTCTCTGTTTAGGGATGCAGTGTTCGATTATCGAATGGGGTCGCAATGTGGCCCGATTAGAAAGGGCCAATAGTTCCGAATTTGAAGAGGATACACCCAATCCGGTGATTAATTTACTGCCAGAACAGGCAGATGTGGTGGATTTAGGGGGAACAATGCGCTTAGGTCTCTATCCCTGTCGTTTAAATCCCGATAGTCTAGCTTTCTCCCTCTACGGTCAGGAGGTTATCTATGAGCGCCATCGTCACCGTTACGAGTTCAATAATGCCTATCGTAGTCTCTTTTTCGAGACTGGTTATCTGGTGAGTGGCACTTCCCCCGATGGTCGTTTGGTGGAAATTATCGAACTACCAAAACATCCTTTCTTTATTGCTACCCAATTTCACCCCGAATTTCGCTCTCGTCCCAATAAAGCTCATCCTCTCTTTTCTGGTTTCATGAAAGCGGCCCTTAAGGGTAGAGAGGAAAAGTTTTCCCTGAGTAGTCAGCATTCAGCTATTAGTTAGGGTTTGCTGGTTCTATTGGCTCAAAATCTGGTTTTTTGGGGGGAAACCCCCGAAAATTTGTCATCTTAACCCCAGTTTGGCCTAGGGTTTTCCGAATTGACGTTGATAAACTACTTCTTCCTTGCCAGATTCCAGTTTAATATCCGAGCGAGGATAGGCCACACATAACAAAGCATAGCCTTCTTTTTGCAGGTCGGGGGATAATCCCATGCCCTCTCCTTGTTCGACGCTACCCTGGGAAAGTTGAGCGGCGCAGGTAGTACATACGCCCGCATTGCAAGAACTGGGTAAGTCAATCCCCGCATCGTAGGCTGCCTTTAGTATAGTTTGATCTTCCCTAACTTCGATCGTTTGTGTTGTTCCTAAATGGGAAATTTCTACTTTGTAGGTTGTGGTCATAGCTAATGAATGATGCTTTGAACTTCACCTATTTTATCATTCTAGATTGCGGATAGAGGAGAGAGGGGGGAAATCTTTACCTAATCAGATTTTCACCGATCGGCAGATAATTGATTGTCATGAAAGATGATAAGTAGGTAGGCGTTAAAAATTATCAGACACCACCCTTATCAACGGGGGACTAAGGGTAGGGTTGATTCATGAATCAACCCTACTATGAATCAACCCTAGTACTAAGGGGGTATCGAACCTAAAAACTATTTTTAATTTAATTATAACCAGCTACTTAAAGTCCTCAAAAGTAGTAACTTTTTCTGGCAATTTGTCCTGTAGTTAAAACAAACAAAAGAGAGAAATAAATTCTCTCTTCTGCAACCGAGGGGAATTTATTCTATTTGTAATTGGCTCTCGTGTCTTTAACCGCCGCCCAAAAAAATAGGGCTGTTAGTGGCACACTTGCAGCTAGAATTAAGCCAGTGGTGGTATTGCCTAAATCCGGTTCTCCTGAACTAATTTCAAAGACACAACCCACACCAGCGATCGCTGCAATACAGGATAATAACAATAAAACGCCGCTTTTTGGGGTCATCTTCACTCCTCACCTCAATTAACTAATGCCTTTATTTTGTCACTTTCTCGACGGGTTTCACCGCTTGCACGGAAAAACCGTGTTTTTTTAATTCTTCATTGAGTGCCAAATCGTTATCTACTCTGTCCACGAACATGACACCATTAAGATGATCCATTTCGTGTTGAATTACCCGCGCTAGTAAACCGTTAGCTTGCAGTTTTCGCGGTTTCCCCTGTTCATCTTTATAACTCACTTCGATCGCCTGGGGACGGATGACATCTAAAAACACATCGGGAATACTCAAACAACCCTCTTCCGCTTTGCACAATTCCCGACTATAACCGATAATTTGGGGATTAATCAGAATTAGGGGCGGATTTTCGGGTTTATCGTGTTCACAATCGATGACAATCAATTGTTTATTGACTGCCACTTGCGGAGCCGCTAAACCGATACCATTGGAACTATACATAGTTTGCAGCATTTCTCTGGCTAATTGGCGGATGCTGTCATCGACTTTAGCAATCCGCTTGGCCGGTTGACGCAGGACTCGATCGCCGAGATAATGCAGTTCTAAAGGGGGTTTTTCTAATTTGCGTTTTTCTACGGTAATAGTGGCGCTCATAAACTTAATTATCGATGGGATGCACAATTTTGATTTTAGTCACTGGCGCTGGGGCATTTCTCAGGACAAGGGAGAAAAAAACCCAGACCCTTCATAAAATTTTACACTGATCACAGACAGTTCGTCCATATCAGGGAGTGGGAAGTGGGGAGATTTTTCAGTTATCAGTTATCAGTAATCAGTAATCAGTGGGGTAGTGGGGAGATTTTTCAGTTATCAGTAAGCAGTAATCAGTGAGGGAGAGGGGAGATTTTTCAGTTATCAGTAAGCAGTAATCAATGAACTAAAAACTAAAATCTGATCACTGGTAACTGACACCTGATAACTGATTCAAGGCTGATGGCTGTAAGATTACTTATTAAGTACCTAAGCAAAATTAATTACACATATCTAACTGCCTCTTGCCTTTTGCCTTTCCTAACCAGGAAATTAATTTTGCACGGCTACTTATTAGTAATTGGTATTCCTAACCATTGACTTAATTCCGCCGCTAACCATTCAATTTCGGGTTGACTCAGATAGGCTTTTGTCTTATTACTAATAGTATATTCTTTAGTCCCCGCCCAAATAGTTAAAGCCATCGGTACATAAACTCGATCACCATCGCCATCTTTGGTATGATAACTATCAGCTTTGACCAGTTTATTAATATATTCCCGTGCCATTTTCTTTTTGCCCGGAAGTGTCAAACACCAAATTCGCTGAATGGTAACAATTTCTTGACTATCAATAGTGATAATTTCCTCCCCTTTGAGACAATAAATAATCTGGTAAAGCATTCCTAAACCCACAAACCAAAAAGGCAAGGAAAAGAGCAGAAAAAACCAACTTATCCACAGAGGAATAGAAATGGCTCCTCCTGTCCATACTAATAAAAAAGCGTTCCAAGCGATGGCAAAGGTTCCAAGATAAATTAATTTAGGGGTAAAACCTTCGGGGGGTAAAAATATTTTAATTTTCTCCTCGTTTTTTTGCAATTGTACCCGACTCCCTGCGGGTTTTTCAAGGTTCGAGGAAGTTAATTGAATTTCGTGGAGAGTATTTAAAGCTTGATTTGCCGCCTGTGCTGAAACAAACCTTTTCTCGAGACTAGGTTCGATTAACTGCCCTAACCAATGAACAAAAGCAGGGCTTAAATTGGCTAAATTATTTAATTGAATCTTGCCATCTTTTTGGGGTAAATCTGCGGGATGAATGCCTGTAGCTAGATAGATTAAAGTGGCTCCTAAACTGTATAAATCAGAAGCGGCAACAGTGCGACCACCAAATTGTTCGGGGGGCATATAACCGTAGGTTCCGACGATAGTTAAAGTGGCCTGTTCCTGTTGGGCAACAGTCTGGACAGAACCAAAATCAATTAAATAGACATTGCCGATACTATGGCCCGATCGATCTTTTAATAAGATATTACTAGGTTTCAAATCCCGGTGGATAATTGGCGGGTTAAGTCCATGGAGATAAATTAAAATACCTAGGATAGATTTAGCTAATTCTTGCAGGTCTGATTCACTAAATTTGCGACCATTTTCTATCTGTTCCTTGAGAGATTTAGCCTCGATATAACTCTGAACAAGGGCAAAACCTTGATAGGTATCGGTGCGAACTTCAAAATAGTCGATATATTCGGGAATCGAGCGACAATCTAGATGTTTAAGAGTTTCGGACTCCCGTTCAAAAAGTTTTAAATCTGTCCATTCAAAATCGGTACTAAAGATTAATAATTTGACAACAACAGTAGCGCCCGTTTTTATATCTTGGGCGAGAAAAGTGCGTCTTCCGGTTTGTTTACCTAACTGACTTTGAATTTGGTATCGATCGCCTAAAATTTGCCCTGGCAGCATACAATATATTCCTAGGATAATCCTAATTCTAGACTAATCGAGAAATTTCTAAACTGCAAGCTAAGAAAACGGAAGTTTGACCGAATCATCAAAACTTTAGCATCTCCGATGATAACTGCGGCGAAATTCAATTGTATCGCCCGTTTTTCGCTAATCCCTAGACTGGGCTGCTGAGGGAGGTATTTTTTCAGGTTAAAAGAGAAAATAGGCATCAGAAAAGAAAATTAGACCCTCTCCGTCTGGGAAAATATAGTACAAGTGTTCAGAATGTCAATTCTGGCACTCCCATGCAGTCTGAAGGCGTAATTTAGACAGTCAGTTTAATTCCGATCGAGGGGGAGTTTCCTGATATAGTTTTAAAAGCAGTCGGTTCAAGACAAAAAGACATGGTTACTAGGGGCGAACGAGGAGTAGAAGTGAGGAAAAACGAGAGATTTTCTCTGGCTTCCTATCTGGAGGAAAAGCGGTTAATTGTCGAGTCAGCTTTGGATAGCTCTTTAGTTATCGGCAATCCCGCCAAAATCTACGAGGCGATGCGCTATTCTCTCCTCGCCGGTGGCAAACGGCTGCGGCCGATTTTATGTCTGGCTACCTGTGAATTGATGGGGGGTTCCCTAGAAATGGCTTTACCCACCGCTTGCGCCCTAGAAATGATTCACACTATGTCATTAATTCATGACGATTTACCCGCCATGGATAACGATGATTACCGACGCGGGAAATTAACCAATCATAAGGTTTTTGGCGAAGATATCGCTATTTTAGCTGGGGATGGTCTCCTGGCCTATGCTTTCGAGTATGTGGCTACCCAGACTCGTAATGTACCTCCTGTACAGATTTTAGAGGTAATTGCCCGTTTAGGTCGCACGGTCGGGGCAGCGGGTTTGGTGGGAGGTCAGGTTTTAGACTTGGAATCCGAAGGAAAACCGGATATTTCGGCAGAAACTCTCGGTTTTATCCATACTCAGAAAACGGGGGCCCTGTTGGAGACTTCTGTGGTGTCGGGGGCAGTTTTAGCGGGGGCAAAAGCGGAAGATATAGCTAAATTAGCCCGTTACGCTCAAAATATTGGCTTGGCTTTCCAAATTATCGATGATGTTCTCGATATCACGGCGACAAAGGAGGAATTGGGCAAAACCGCCGGTAAGGATCTACAGGCACAAAAAGCCACCTATCCCAGTCTCTGGGGGATAGAGGGGTCTCGCCAGCAAGCTCAACAGTTAATAGATAGTGCCATCAATGAATTGAGTGGCTACGATGAGGCCGCTGAACCTTTACGGGCCATCGCCGAGTATATTGTTAATCGTAAAAATTAAATTAAACGAATGAGATTATGCAGGACTTCGAGCAGGTGTTACACAATCAAATACTGCTAGTCTCTCTTTTAGCTTGTTTCACTGCCCAGGGACTAAAAGCGCTGATTGAGTTAATCCGCGATGGTAAGGTGAGTCTGCGCTATCTAGTCTCGTCGGGAGGAATGCCTAGCGCTCACTCGGCGCTGGTGGGGGCCTTGGCTACTGGGGTAGGATTACAGATGGGTTGGTCTAGTCCCGAATTTGCCATCGCTGCGCTTTTTGCGATTATTGTTATGTATGATGCGGCTGGAGTGCGTCAGGCAGCAGGAAAACAGGCCCGGATTCTCAATCAAATTATCGATGAAATGTTCCAGGGGGGCAAGGAATTTAACGAGGAACGTTTAAAGGAATTAATTGGTCATACTCCTTTTCAAGTGCTGGTCGGTTTAAGTTTAGGTATCGGTATCGCCATCGTGATGCTCTGTCGTTAATTGAGGTGTTTTCTGGGGTTGAGATAAACTAGATTTAATAACTGAAAATCCGGGGTAATCACTCATGTTACAATCCCTAAAAAAAATTGAAGGCTTTCGCGGTTTTCAAAGTTTTGAGATGGCCAATCTTGGTACGCCAATTCAAATTTGAAACGCATCAGCAGCAATGTTTGAGATAGAGGCAAAAAGGAATCAAAGTTACAGGAATCCACTCAACAAAGTGCTGATAACTGGGTAAATTGGCACAAGCATCGCTCCAGTATTCAGCTACATAGTCCCAATAATTAGGATTTGAAGTTTCTGTAATGATTACTACGGCGGTTCCTCTATCCATCTGGCACAGACAACTCCTTATACTAAATCCGTTGAGTATCGGCTAGTTATGAGGAGAGGCACTCATGCAAGAGGCACTCATGCAAAGGGGAGAATAAATAATCAGTTTTTAATAACCGGATTTAGTATTATTGGATAAGCCTTTCCACTGAGAAGATGTACCAGACTGAGCCTGAATCCGCCGTATGAAAAGCGATTAAAATCGTCATAATTTCCCCCAGACATAAGCTTATTTTTCGTTGTCGAGTCTTCAGTCCATAAGCAAGTAAGCTTTTTGAGCATTGAGGTGCAAATTATTGGCAAAAATCATCGACAGGACAGAATAAAGCATCTATACTAACTCTAGGGCAAGGTGGCTGAATGGTTTTCTGTTTTTCAGCAGATCACTTCTCCCTTTTCTTATCCCGAACTCAGGTTATATATAAGGAGAATAATTAACCATGACCGAAAATAGAGGACCGATTCCTGTAGTTGTCAACGGTGCAGCCGGTAAAATGGGACGGGAAGTCATTAAAGCCGTTGCTCGTGCCGACGATATGATCTTAGTGGGTGCAGTGGATCGAAATCCAGCTTTTCGAGGTCAAGATGTGGGGGAAGTGGCCGGTTGTGAACCCCTAGAAGTGCCGATTCTCGAGGATTTGCAGAGTGTTTTAGTCCTGGCAACTCAGGAAAAAGTGCAAGGGGTGATGGTGGATTTTACCCATCCCGACGGTGTTTATGACAATACCCGCAGTGCGATCGCCTATGGAGTGCGTCCCGTGGTGGGAACTACGGGATTATCGCCGGCACAACTACAAGATTTAGCCGAATTTGCCGAAAAAGCCAGCACCGGCTGTTTAGTTATCCCCAATTTTTCCATTGGCATGGTTTTACTACAACAGGCTGCCCTGCAAGCATCCCGCTACTTTGATCATCTGGAAATTATCGAACTGCATCACAATCAAAAAGCAGACGCACCCAGTGGAACGGCCCTCAAAACCGCCGAATTACTGGCCGAATTAGGTAAAACCTTTAATGCTGCCCAAGTTTCCGAAAAAGAAACTATCCCCGGCGCTAGAGGCGGTTTAACTGCTGAGAACATCCGTATTCATAGCGTGCGTTTACCCGGTTTAATTGCCCACCAGGAAGTCATTTTCGGTTCCCCCGGGGAAATCTATACCCTTCGTCATGATACCAGCGATCGCTCCTGTTATATGCCGGGGGTTCTCCTCTCTATCCGCAAAGTTACTCAGCTGCAATCCCTCGTCTACGGTTTAGAAAAAATCCTCTAAATCAAGATAGGTAGTGATTTTATGGTAGTGGTAATAGCTCAAACCTTTGCTAATTGGGCATTGTCGTCATCAATAAAGTACCAAACAGTTCGGCACCCCCCTGATCAAGGTTAGGGGGGATCGAAGGCACAATCTATCTTCTATTTAATTAGAACCACTTACTTAAACTCAATGGTAAAATAAGCCCATGAGCGCTTTTCCTACCCCAGAACTCGATAAAATCCTCAAAGAAAAAGATATTCAAAGAGAACAGCAAAGACAAACCCTGCTGGCGAAAACTCAACAATGGCTTCATGAAAATGCTGTAAAATACGGAATTAATCGAGCTTATATCTTTGGCTCCGTGACTCGTCCCTATAAATTTCACCCCGGTTCTGATGTGGATATTGCCGTCGAAAATATCAATCCCGCACTGCACTTTGAGGCTATTAGTATTCTGTCCTATTATCTGGGGAGAGAGGTGGATATTATTCTGCTGAAAAACTGTCATTTTGCCCACCGAATTCGGGAAGAAGGAATTTTATGGACAACCGACAACTAATCCTGTTGAAAGCTGATATAAATGCTCAATTACAGTTAATCAAAGCGATCGATGGTAAACTAGCTGTTAGAGCCGAAGGTGTTAATCCCGATGATGTCATTCGCCTGGAAAGCATTGCCTATCAAATCCATAATTTATACAGTGCCACTGAGGATTTACTTAAAATAGTGGCTACCTGTTTTGAAAATCATATTGCCGATACTCGGCAATGGCATACAGCCTTATTAAACAGAATGACTGTCCCTATCCCCGGAATTCGTCCTGCTTTTATTTCTTCAGAAACCGCCGCTTTGTTAAATAGTTTGCGAGGATTTCGGCACTTTTTTCGTCATGCCTACGGCACAAATATTGATTATGAGCAATTGAAAGTTAATTTAGACAGGGCAAGAAAAATCTACAGAAACTTAGAAAAAGATATTCAAATTTTCTTTGAACAATGGGCAGAAAGTTAAGCTAAATCCTCGATATTATAATGATTATGTCGGTTAATAATCCCTATCTTGAATACTGGCAAAAACGCCAAAAAGAACAGCAGGAATATAATCAAAAATTAGCTCAAGAGGCAAGGAAAAATCTTCCGCCAGTTATTGATTATTTAAAAGAAAATTTCCCAATTACAAAAATTATCCTGTTTGGTTCTCTAGTTAAAGGTAAATTTCAGGAAACTTCTGATATTGATCTAGCAGTGGCTGGCATACCCCCAGAAAGTTTTTTTCAAGCTTTAGGAAAAGTTAATTTAATTAGCGCTCGCTGGATTGATTTAAAGCCTATAGAAGACTTAGAACCTCATTTTCTTAACAGAGTTTTGCAAACAGGAGAATGTCTTTATGCGTCCGATGAGTGCCAGTGAATTACAAGAAATCGCCCTTGATATTGCCACTGAAGTTAATAGATTAAATCGGCTAGAAAGCCAAATGCGTTTAGTTCAAGCGGAAATGCTAACCAACCCGGCACTAGCCCATATTTGTGCCGAAAGTTTAGCCCTAAAACTCCATAACTTCTATACAGGATGTGAACGAATTTTTCAAATTATCGCTTCTGAGTTAAATGGTGGCTTACCATCTAGTTATGACTGGCATAGAAGGCTATTAAATCGTATGAGCAAACCTCAAGATTATCGTCCTGCTGTATTACGAGAAGATACCGTGCATAAACTTAATGAATACCTAAGCTTTCGGCACGTTGTTCGCAATATCTACGGTTTTGAATTGGAAAAACAAAAACTAGAAAATCTGGTTAATAACTATTATAATACATGGCTACAAGTCCAAGAAGATATTAATAGTTTTATCCTTTGGTTAAAAACCACAGCAGACAGTCTTAATTAAACCTCAAAGACAAGATTGCTTGTTGAGATGGGGAAAGAGGCAACACCCCCCCAACCCTACCCGACGTCGGGGGGAGATTTAGCTAATCTAAGGATAGGCGGTTAAAATGCGTCTTAGCTTAGTCATAAAAGAACTGATGAGCCGTCAACTTCATTTCACAGTGGTTATTCTGACTTGAGAAAGTTATTAACTTACTTCCGATGATTGCTGTACTTTCTGACCTATTTTCGGTTCCGTCCCTGCCAACAATCTTTTAATATTACCCTGATGACGAACAATCACATAGATTCCTGCCATCAAACTAAATAAAATATAGGGGAGAGGTTGATCGAAAACAACCATTAAAATATTCACCACCAGCGCCCCGATAATCGAACCTAAAGAAACAATCCGGAAAAGTGCCAGAATAACTAAAAAACTCGCCAAAGTTCCGCAAGCCACTAGGGGATTCATCACCAATAAAACCCCTAAACTGGTGGCGACGGATTTACCACCGCTAAAATTCAAGAAAATCGATTTACTATGACCGATGATTGCCCCCAATGCTGCCCCGATAATTAACCAATAATACCAACTTTCTGGGAGAGGATTGACATCAATAAAATATAGTCCTCGTACCAGGGCCACCGCCACCATTCCCTTTAACATATCAATTAATAACACCGTCGCCCCGGCAGTTTTTCCCAGAGTTCTTAGCACATTGGTGGCTCCAGTGGAACCGGAACCATAGTCACGAATATCGATACCTTTGCTGTATTTACCGATTAAATAACCCGTGGGAATTGAACCGAGCAGATAGGATAAAAGTAAGATAGTAACACTGATAAGAATCGGAATAAGCATAAATTAAACCCAATTTTTAGCAAGAGCGAGCGCCGTTATCAGTGTATCAGCCTGAAGACAAAAACCACTCACAGGGAACCATAGACGGGAATTGCCGCCCCGCGCAAGTCCTTAGCTCCTTCCCCTGCCAGAAAACAGATCACCTCGGCTAGAGATTGGGGACTTACCCAGTCCTTGGCATTTGCCTCTCCCATCGCTTCCCGGTTGCCCGGAGTATCGATAACACTTGGCAAAACCACGTTAGCGGTAATATTAGTCTGTTTGGTTTCTTCTGCGATCGCTTGGGTTAAAGCCACTACCGCCGCTTTCGAGGCACAATAGGCGGCCAAATTTGCCCCCGGTTGTACGGCACCACGAGAACCGATAGTGACGATACGACCATAATTATGAAGTTTCATCGAGCGTAAACAGTGTTTACACAGTAAAAAAGTGCTATGGAGGTTTAAATCGAACATTTTTAGCCAATCTTCATAGCTAAACTCCTCCGTCGCCCCCATGGTAAAACCCCCGACTAGATGAATTAAGACATCGACCCGACCGAGATCATCAATTAATCTAGCCACGGCAGTTTCTTGGGTTAAATCCACCCTGACAAAGCGAATACGCTCAAATTCCGCCGCACTCAGCCGAGATTTCAGACGACCTACCTCCCTTTCCTCCCGATAGGTCATGGTTAGATGACCGCCATGGTGTAAAACCGCCGGAGTGACTCCTAAACCCAGTCCTCCCGTACCGCCGGTCAGCAATACCCGTTTATCTTTCATAATGATTGATATATAATTGATCGCTCCATTGAGATAGATGATTTAACCGGGCAATTGGGCAATATTACAGCTTTTCTCGCCGGACTAGGATTCCTTCATCGCTTGTTTTTTCTCCGCCTTGAGGTCGCGACTGCTGGCGGCGGCAATTTCCGCATCCATCAGGGTGCGTCCGGTGGCCGCCAGATAGACATCATCGAGACTAGGACGGGATTGGGCCATGCTAAACACGGGTAATCCTGATTCGGCTAGGGTTTGTTCAATTTTGCTTAAAGGATTGCTATTGGCCGTGACGATAAGATTAAGGGAGTTACCCTGGGCGGTATTAACGATCACTTCCTCGACAAAAGGCAGACGGGATAATAACTCTTTCGCTTTCAAGGCCTCTTCCTCGGGGGAAAATTCTCGCACTTTTAGGGTAATGCGATCGCCGCCCAGTTGCTCCTTCAGTTGTGAGGGGGTACCGCGAGCGATGACGATACCATTGTCGATAATTGCCAAGTTATCGGCCAAAGCGTCGATTTCTTCGAGATAATGGCTGGTAATTAATACACTGGTTCCGGCCGCCCGCAATTGTCGCAGAAAATCCCAGACAATCAAACGACTTTCGATATCGAGGCCCACAGTCGGTTCATCCAGTACCAAAACTTCCGGCTGATGCAGTAATCCCGCTGCTAAATCCAGCCGTTTTTTGATGCCGCCGGAATAGGTCCCCGTTTTTTTGTCGGCGTATTCCTCTAATCCTAAAAGATTTATTAATTCTTTAATTCGATCTCTTGACTTTTGAGCGGGAATGTGATAGAGAGCCGCTTGTAGTTGCAACAGTTCCCGGCCCGTGAGCATTTTATCGAGGGCGACTTCTTGGGCAACGTAACCCAGGCGTTTACGGGCGGATTTGGGGTTATTCAGGGCATCGACACCCCCCACCTCGATTTTGCCGCCGTCGGGTTTAGCAAGGGTGCAAAGACAGCGAATCGTGGTGGTTTTCCCCGCACCATTGGGACCGAGTAAACCGAAGATTTCTGCCGCTGCCACGGTAAAGGAGATATCTTTAACCGCTGCTGTCTGACCGTAGGATTTTTTTAACTTTTCGATCGCCACCGCAAGGGTCATAAGCTGATTTTCGCCCACTTGAGCGAGACAATTTTTTGGTTAACTTTCTCGGTCTATTTTAACCCAGATTCCCCACTGCAAAATCTAGTAAGTGGGTGAGTGGAATTAAATATAAGATGAACGTAGGTTGGGTTGAAGCATGAAACCTGAGAGGGGGACAAGCGAGCTAGAAGGTAGATAGGGCAAGCGATATCGCTCTTTGTCCTTTGATGTAATCCTTCAACCGATAGCGGCTAATTTGCATTAGCTCTTCTATATTTTTTGGGAACATTTGATGTAGCTGTAGCCAATGATAGAGATGTTGACCCACATAAAAACTGCTGTGTCTGCGTTGACCTTTATATCTT
>NZ_JADBVE010000138.1:0-8995 GCF_020245285.1 Microcystis sp. M31BS1 | reverse complement strand
AATAAGTACGGGCGAAGCATTCGGATAGAAAATCTACCTTTTCACCGATAGGTTATTGTCCGAATGCTTCGCCCCTACAGGACGCGGGCCGATGAAGACGCAAGGTTTTGAACGACGATTCTCTCAAAATCTTGCACCTGTGGGAGCGAGAAAAGCCCCAAAACCTTTACTTTGCCTACATTTCAAATTTATTCAGCAAACCCTAATTATCATCAAAAAAGCTTGACTTATGGTTATAATTGTGCTAATTCAAAAATGAAACGCATCAGCGGCGGACTTCGGGATTTCTATCATTAGAAGATTATTAAACCTCTAGGTTTAATCACTTAAATTAGCAGTTTCTAGCCATTTTTTACCCATTTCAATGGGAATACCGAGGGGAGGACAGAGAATTTTAATTAATTCAATTCCTCCCGTGATTAAAATGCTTCTTAGGCGAGAATTTTTCTGGATTTCTGCGTCAACTTGTGCGACAAAAGTTTGTTTTTCAATTTCGGTATTAGTGGGATAAGTTTGGGTGAGTTGGCTGATAAGTTGTTGGATTTATTGGACGGCTTCGGCTAAATTTTGGGGTGTGGCGTAATTATGTTGAACTGCTTTTTGATCTCCTTGCACCGTATCGGCAAAGTTAGCAATATTTGCTCCACGAAGGTCATATTTAGGAGTTTCTGACATAGGATTAAAAGATTGAAGATTACTGATGATAATTAGGGTTTGCGGCAAAAAGTACGGGCGAAGCATTCGGATAGAAAATCTCCAGTTTCACCGATAGGTTATTGCCCGAATGCTTCGCCCCTACAGGACGCGGGACGATGAAGACGCAAGGTTTTGAAGCACGATTCTCTCAAAATCTTGCACCTGTTTCGCAAGAAAAGCCACAAAACCCCTATCTTGCCTACATTTCACATTTATTCAGCAAGCCCTAAGTAGCTGGTTATAATTAAATTAAAAATGGATTTTAGGTTCGATCCCCCCTGCCCCCCTTGATAAGGGGGGTGCCGATAGGCGGGGGGATCTGACAACTTTTAACGCCTACCTACTTAATTATAGCATCCATAATGGCAAAACTGAGAACATTTCTCTGAATGAAAGCGATACGTCGAATTCAAGTCCCCCTTAGAAAGGGGGATTTAGGGGGATCAAAATAAGGATTGAGCGGCTTTAATCCGAATACTTGGATTCTTGTCTGTGAATAGTCTTTTGGCAAGAGTTATGATAATTAAATCGAGGGATTCTGTACTCAATTTCATATCAGTTTACTGCATAACGAGAGCCAATTTTACCGAGGGCATCAACAGCACTGAAACGAACGCTATCATCTTCATCGTAACAAACATTTACTAGATCAGGAATAACATCTTCTAGTCCAATTTCACCTAAAGCAATTGTGGCTGTGACACGAACTTTTACTTCCTTGTCTTGTAGGGATTGAATGAGATAGGATATTGCTTTTTCACTACCAATTTTCCCGAGAGATTCCGCCGTGATTATCCGAATATCGGGATTAGTATCAGATAAGCAGGAAGCTAGATAAGGAATTGCGGATTCATTGCCAATTTCTCCTAAAGCTCGAATCAGATTTAGGCGAACATTAAGATCATTTTCTCCTATTAAATGGGATACTAAGGTGTCGGCAAGGCTACTATTGCCAATTTTGCCCAAGGCTTCGGCAGCTTTAGCGCGGATCTGGGGGAGAGAATCGTTGAGTTTATTCAATAAAGTATTGATGGCGATTTGGGTGTTATTAAGTTGCTGAACCATGTTATTTTTCCTCTGGGTTATTGTTATTAGTTTGCTGGGGATAATTCTGTTGGCTTCCTTGCACATTATGAGCTAAATTACCAATGGTAGCTCCTCTTAAATCATAGGTAGTAGATGATAGGGATGCGTTTTTTTCAGAAGAAGCAGGAATATTATGACTATCCTCTCCAAAACTGGCTATCTCTGAAAAAGTAATAGGTGTATATCTCACGATTCAGCAAGAACCTATTGGTTTAGCAGTTCTGTCATAACCCATATTTTATTCATTATTAATTAATTTTTCAAGAAGGGCATAAATATCTTTTTTATCACCTTGTTTACGAATTCCAACTCCAATAACAATAACAATAATTTGAGCTTCTTCAACACGATAGACAATCCGATATCTTTGACCAACTGCCCTAACGCTACGATATCCTTTAAGTTTACCTGAAAGGGCTTTACCTTGTTTATCCGGTTCAATTTTTAGCTTTTCAATCCGTTTGCGAATTTCTTGCTGAATGCGTTTATCGGTAATTTTAGATAAAAAGCTTAAAGCAAGAGGAATTAATTGTATTTGATATTCCATTACCAACCGAGTTGTTTTTTAGCATCTTCCCAAGTAATTCTTTGTCCTGATTGATCCTGTTGAATCGCTTCAGATAGGATTTCGGCAAACTCTTTGTCTTCTAAAATATCAAGAGTTTCCAACCAAGATTCAATTTGAGCGTAATTCAGGGCAACCATAATGGGTTGACCTTCTTTGGTAATAATAATAGGTTCGTCAGTCATTTGCTCAGACCATTCAACCAGCTTTTGTCCTGTTTCAGTAATGTTTAGATATTTAGTCATGTCAGCAATTAACAGTTATCAACTAATGATTATAGCAGTTATCGGTCAAATGAGTTACAGGGAACAAATTGGGTATAGTCAGCAATAGCACCTTTAGGCTTTATCTTTTAAAACAATCATTCTGGGATTTAGTTAAATATTTTGACTATCCTCTGCAAGTTTAGTTTCTACTTTTTGAATCATAGCTGCAAATTCCGATTGGCCGTGTAAGTCGATACTGGGAGTATTGATATCCTTAAGAATGTCGGTTAGAGAGGCGATGCGGTGGCGGATTTCGGTGTATAAATTGAGGTCATCGGTAATGCCTTGCAGATTGGCTAAACCGCCTGAGTGCATGGCATTTTCTAATTCTTGAATACGTCCTTCCCAATGTTGGATATATTGTAATCTTTCGATGGCTTTATGAATTCTTCTGGCATCTGGTAAAATAATCGGGAATATTCTTTCATAAAAGTCACCATTTCTGGCAATTTCTACTAATTCAAACATACAGTTTTCTGATTTTAAGTATCTATCGCTGATGACGACGACGACACATTTCCCCCGTCCAATTTGCCGCATAAAGTTTTTGATGGAGTCTTTATAGCTGGTGTGGGTTTTATCCCGAATAATCTCAATTCCTTTAGCGGCAAAAGCTTGGACGAGTTGATTAGCCATTTCGTTGCTGTCTTCTTGCCAGTTGTAGGAGATGTAAACTTGTTGATTCATGGGTTGGGAGATGGGGTGATAGTATTTAAGTTTGTTTTGAATTGTGTCTAGTGCTTCTCTAGCTTGAGAGAGAGTATCGCCATTATTTAATGTGACAAAATCAGGATTTTTCAGGCATTTGATAAGTTCAGTCATCGCTGTTTCTGAGCTAATTTTACCCAAAGCCTCGGCTGCCTGCGAACGAACATACTTATTAGAGTCTTTTAAAGCCTTGAGTAACCCCGGAATGGCTGTTTCTGAGCTAATTTTACCCAAAGCCGCGGCTGCCTCCCTACGAACATCGCTATTAGAGTCTTCTAAAGCCTTGAGTAACCCCGCAATGGCTGTTTCTGAACCAATCTTACCCAAAGCCTCGACTGCCTTCCAACGAACAGAAAAATAAGAGTCTTTTAAAGCCTTGAGTAACCCCGGAATGGCTGTTTCTGAGCCAATATTACCCAAAGCCTCGGCTGCGTTACTACGAACATCCTCATTAGAGTCTTCTAAAGCCTTGAGTAATCCCGGAATGGCTGTTTCTGAGCCAATCTTACCCAAAGCCTCGGCTGCGTTCCTACGAACATACTGATTAGAGTGTTCTAAAGCCTTGAGTAACCCCGCAATGGCTGTTTCTGTGCCAATATTACCCAAAACCCAGACTGCGTTCCCACGAACATCCTCATCAGAGTCTTCTAAAGCCTTGAGTAACACCGGAATGGCTGTTTCTGAGCTAATCTTAGCCAAACCCGCGGCTGCCTTCCAACGAACATAATCATCAGAGTCTTCTAAAGCCTTGAGTAATCCCGGAATAGCTGTTTCTGAGCCAATATCACCCAAAGCGAAGGCTGCGTACACACGAAGATACTCCTCAGAGTGTTCTAAAGCCTTGAGTAACTCCGGAATGGCTGTTTCTGAGCCAATCTTACCCAAAGCGGAGGCTGCACTCCTACGAACATCTTTATTAGGGTGTTCTAAAGCCTTGAGTAACCCCGGAATGGCTGTTTCCGAGCCAATTTTACACAAAGCGAAGGCTGCGTTCCCACGAACATACTGATTAGAGTCTTTTAAAGCCTTGAGTAATCCCGGAATGGCTGTTTCTGAACCAATCTCAGCCAAAGCCTTGACTGCGTTGCTACGAACAACCCCATCAGAGTCTTTTAAAGCCTTGAGTAACCCCGGAATGGCTGTTTCTGAGCCAATATTACCCAAAGCCTCGGCTGCTTTCCTACGAACATACTCATCAGAGTCTTCTAAAGCCTTGAGTAATCCCGGAATGGCTGTTTCTGAACCAATCTCAGCCAAAGCCTTGACTGCGTTGCTACGAACAACCCCATCAGAGTCTTTTAAAGCTTGACTTAACTGATTAACAACTTCATTAGACTTTGTTAATCCCAATAACTCCACCTTAAACCGTTTTGGTACATCCAACCCAAGCACTAACCCCACTGTCTGCTTTTGAAACTTAAAGTTGACTTCTCCTGCGAACCTCGCTCCTAATTTTAAATCAATCTCTAACCCTAATTTAACCACCCGTTTTGCTTGGGTTTCATTATCCAATAACCCCAGCAGCAATGCCACAGGTTCCGTCCATTTGAGATAATTCAAATAGTCCCACTGTAACTGCTCATCCCTGAGATGGGGTAACTTTTTCTTTAATTCCTCAGCCGTGTAATATTCTTGAATCAGTTGGTGGCGAAAAGCAATTTTATCATTACCTTCTAGGTGAATTAGATGATATTTCAGTAAATCCTTTAACCACTGCTTACTGTAATATTCTGGGAATCCTTTATTTTTGATAAATTTGCTTAATTCTTCCTCTGCTTCTGTTCGGGAAATAGCCACCTGAATCTCGGTTTTTGACTCCCCTTGGGTCATTTTCCAAGCTAACACTTGCAGCAATTCTCGCCACCAATCCCGGGATTCTTGGTAAGTAGAAACATCTGCTTTTAATTTCTTGTCATAAATTCCTGTAAAAATCTGGAAAACTAAGCCCAAATTAGCAGGAATTTTGTTCTGATTATCATCAAAAACTGAACAAAGCATCGACAAAAGTAGGGGAGTTTCTCCCAATTCCTTGAGACGATTTCCCAACTGTTTAAGCATTTCTTCGCCTTTTTCAGGCAAATAGGCCTTGACAAAATCCCGCATCTGTGGTTCAGTCAGGGGAAGCATTTCCAGCTTTTTTTCAATGTTTAAGTCGTCGCTGCCTAAATCCCTTGTCGTGAAAATCATCGAAATTTCTGCATACTGCTGGCGAAAGTTTTTTAATTTCTGTCGTGCAGTATCTGAGGGCAATTCATTGATACCATCAAATAATAATAATGGTCTAAAATTCTGATTTTCTAACAGCCAACTTTCTAGGGTATTACTATCAATAATTAATTTATGGCGTTTCAGGAATTGTAAAATTAAATCAAGAATTGAGGTTTCATACAAGCGTAATTCGATGAGAATGGGAATTTGAATGATTTTAGCCTGATTTTGTTGATTTAGGCGCAAGCTTTGCGCCCCTACAGATTCTTCTAATAATAATCTGGCTAAAGCGGTCGATTTTCCTGAACCGGGACGACCTTTTAAAAGAACGTGATTAGTTGCATACTTGCGTAAACCATCTAAAACCGTGAATCTTTCGGTTTTTTCTGGTCTTTCTGGTCTTTCTGGTCTTTCTGGCGGGTTTTCTGGTTCTTTTTCAATCGTCTGCACCCACAAATCCCTTAGCAAAGGTGCAGTTTTCGGCGGGCGTGTTTTTCCCTCTACGTCCGTGAGGGTGTAAAATGTCTCCCACTGGGCGTACTTTTCCGAGATAGATTCGAGATAGGGAGTCCAGTCAATCATTGATGCTGTCTGTTAGTTCGAGAAGGAATCCGGATTAACGCTTTTAATATCTTCAATTATAAGCAATATAGTGGGACTAGCTCTGAAAAATTGGCAACGGAATCGATTGGCTGCCAGATTCTCTCGTTAGAAATGTCCACAACCCCCCGCCATTAGGTGTAGGATGTGTTACGCGCTTTGCTAACACATAAAAAACTTTTTCTGTTGGTGCGTTACGGCAATATTTAGGGTCTGCTGAAAAAGTACGGGCGAAGCATTCGGATAGAAAATCTCTGGTTTCAGCGATAGGTTATTGTCCGAATGCTTCGCCCCTACAGGACGCAATTGCCGATAAGGTTATCCTATTTTTGTTTTCCTAATTGTTAGGTTTTCTAAAAAATTGAAAAAGTACGGGCGAAGCATTCGGATAGAAAATCTCTGGTTTCAGCGATAGGTTATTGTCCGAATGCTTCGCCCCTACAGGACGCAATCGCCGATAAGGTTATCTTATTTTTGTTTTCCTAATTGTTGGGCTTTATAAAAAGTTTCTAAACTGTGACTATCCCCGACAAAACGCCAGTGCCAAGGTTCATAATTAATACCCTGGGGATTATTTTCAGGGAAAGATAACTCAAAACTATACTGGGCAGCGTTATTTTGCAACCAACGAAAAGCGGCAGTATTAGCAAAACTGCTACTTAAATTCGTTGCGGGAGCGCGACCATCGCCAATATCGATCGCATAACCGGTATGATGTTCGCTGTAACCCGGAGGTGCGCTCACTTCTGCTCGTTTGCGGGTTTGCTGATTGCGTTGTTTTTTAACTTCAAAAAAGAGCTTTTCTTGGGTTGCTTTCGATCGAAATGCGGAAATCGGCATTAAAATCACCCCCGACCTTCTCGCGTCACTCTGCATCTGGATAAAAGCCTTGGCTGCCGGTTTCCTTAAACGCATAGCACCATCCCCAGTAATGGGGGCTAATTCCGTCTCCGGGGCCTCTTGATAGGGTAAATGACCTAAAATGTTCTCAATGGGGCTAGGAGTGGCTTTAATGGGGGGTGATGGGTTAATAACCGGTTTTTGTACGGTAGCAGGGGGACGATTCAAGACTGCTATGGCAATTAGGCCGGTTCCCACCAGAGCAAGTAAACCGCTTGCGATCGCTATGAGACCATTAGGATTAGTAGTTTTTCTGTACTGGTTGTCCCGCAAAGCTTCGGGAATATCATCGATCGGTTTCACGGTTCACTTACCCTCCTGCACGATAATTACATTATTCCCCGGCCACTCCATCTTGACGAGCAGCGTGTTGAACTGCGGCGGCCACAGCCGTAACTACACGACCATCAAAAACCGAGGGAATAATATTCTCTCGATCAAGATTAGCAGGATTGATCAAAGAAGCGATCGCTTTGGCCGCTTCCAGATACATATTATCGGTGATGGCCCTAGCGCGACAGTCCAGGGCCCCGCGAAATAATCCGGGGAAAGCGAGAACATTATTAATCTGATTGGGATAATCGCTGCGTCCGGTAGCCACCACGGCCACTAAATCATTGATTAATTCCGGTTGAATTTCGGGAATCGGATTAGCCATGGCAAACACGATCGCATCTTTAGCCATTCCCTTGACCATTTCGGGAGTCAATACCCCCGGTGCGCTCACCCCCAAGAAGACATCAGCGCCTTTAAGAGCATCCCCTAGCTTACCAGTGGCGGCCACGGCCCAAGCTTGTTTTTCTGGGGTTAAATCGTCCCGTTGTTGGGAGAGGATGCCAAGGGAATCACAGAGGGTTATATCTGTAGCTCCTGCGGTTTTAAAGAGAGTAGCGATGGCGATTCCCGCTGCACCTGCACCATTAATGACGATTTTGACTGTATCAAGCGATTTTTTGACTAATTTGAGGGCATTAATCAGGGCAGCCAGGGAAACGATCGCTGTACCGTGTTGATCATCGTGGAAAACGGGAATATTTAATTCCGCTCGCAGACGTTTCTCGATTTCAAAACAGCGGGGAGCGCCGATATCCTCTAGGTTAATACCCCCAAAAACCGGAGCGATTCTTTTGACGGTTGCGATGATTTCTTCGGGGTCTTGGGTGGCTAAACAGATGGGAAAAGCATCAATTCCGGCGAATTCCTTGAATAACATCGCTTTCCCTTCCATTACCGGCAAGGCAGCCTCTGGCCCGAGATTTCCTAATCCTAATACTGCGCTACCATCGGTAACTACAGCGACGGTGTTGCCCTTGATGGTCAATGAATACACTTGTTCTGGTTGGTGGGCGATAGCGGTGCAGATGCGACCAACTCCGGGGGTGTAGGCCATGGCCAGGTCATCTTGGGAGGTGAGGGGAATACGACTTTCAATGGAGATTTTACCGCGACGATGGATATCGAAGGTGCGATCGGAAACTTTGAGCAGTTTAACATCCGGTAGAGCTTTAACCGCGGCGATAATCTGTTCCGCTTGGTCGGTACTAGCGGCATCAACCATCACCTCGCGGGTGCTAATCTTTAAATTGCGTTCGATCAGAGAAATTTGCCCTAAATTCCCCCCGACATCGGCGATCGCATTGAGGACAGAAGCGAAGGTTCCCGCTTGATTGGGGATTTCTATCTTGAGACTTAGACTATAGCTAGGATTGGGCGTTAAATGAACCATGCTGAAGGCTTCCAATACTGATAAATATTGATTATCTTCTATCTGTGAGGGACTTTGGTATCTAATCGCGCAGTTTCTTTAGCTATTAGGGTTTCTCTGGGGAGCATCTCACCTTTGCAATAAGCATAAATACTTAGTAGAAAAATAGGCTTTTCGAGGGTAATTCTTGTTTTAATTCTCCATGTACGCGGTCTTTAAAAGCCTCTATTTCGTTCCAAGACACGATTAAGAGTGGCTTTT
>NZ_JADBVE010000137.1:0-27637 GCF_020245285.1 Microcystis sp. M31BS1 | reverse complement strand
TTTTCTGACTTTTCTTCAGCTATTTATGAATGTCTGAATGATGCCCATCTGAAACATAAAAAAGAACTGGATTCCTTGCTGACTCTACGATTTCAGAAGTTTAATAAATCTCAGATTATGAACGTCTAAAGTATAGTACCGAGTGGCGCTAAATCTTGATGAATCAGCTTGTTTCGTTCCGCCACAATGTCTAAGAGAGCCTGTTTCTGAGCATTTAAGCAATCTGAGTCACTATAGGAAACCTTAAATAGTTGAGGTTTAGACTGACTATCATCCACCAGCACAGTGTCATGTAATTTATCAAAGTCAATCCTTGAATGTTTCGGGTCTCTTGGATACTGGTTCTAGTGTTAATGTGTTGCCCTATGAAATGGGTTTAGCTTTAGGTGAAGTCTGGGAAAACCAAAGGCTATCTCTGCCATTAGGAGGTAATTTAGCTAGATTTGAAGCTCGTGCATTGGTTGTTAAAGCTACTGTTGAGCAATTCCCCACCGTAGATTTAGCCTTTGCTTGGACACAAGATAAATATGCGCCGCTAATACTAGGACAGATGAACTTCTTTCTTGCCTTTGATGTCTGTTTTTACAGATACGACTTAGCATTCGAGATTAGTCAAAAATAGTTTGACTAGAGAAAAAAGAGGTGTGTTAGATTTCATTAACTACCAGAGCGGCGATCGCAGTTTCACCTCAAGCGATCGCCCTATGAAAAGAGATTAATTTGTCTAAAGATTTGCTAAACTGAGGACAATAATCGCTTATTTTCAAGGTGTTAACTAAATGTGGTGGCAAAGTTCTCGGTTAGACCGTATTGAAGCCAGTCTAGAGGCAAGTCAGCAGCGAATAGAGCGAATAGAAAGCAATATTGACAGATTAGCAGCAATCAGTGAGGCAACGAATCGGCGTATTGATCGGTTTGTGGAAGCTACTGCTCAACAAATGGAGGAATCTAAGGCTCGTATTGACCAACTGCAACAAGGGATGGAACAGCTTCAGCGTGCAGTTGGCTATTTTTTAAGTCAGGACGGTAACTAACGATCGCCTTTTCAAAAATCAAAAAACCCCGTTAGCTTACAATCACTTGCTTCAATGAATGAGCATGGTACTACGACTAGAGAAAAAAGAGGTGTGTTAGATTTCATTAACACACTCTACCAAAGCTTTAGCTTGACGTGGCATCTTGCATTAAGTTTTTAGCAAAGTTGAATAAAAGAGATGACCTATTAGTGACGAAAAGCGAAAAATCATCATTAAAAGTCTCATCCGAGCAAAAAGCACTTGTTAGGATGCTTTTTAAATCATCATCTTTGGGCATTAGTGTGATATACTCAGACGGTCTCTTGCGCCCTATTTTTTTGTTCTCTGAAGCATTTATGAAACAGAAATTTGCAAGACAATTAATTTCTTTGTCAGAATGCCCTGCATCTCTTAAGTAAGCTTTGGGATAAATGTGATGAAATTCAGCCCTGTTGTATTTCTGTAAAACTTTATCTAGATCAATTGATGAGCCAGACAGAAAAGTTTTTGGATCATTGTTAGCCAACATTAATATAAAAGTTTTTGTATTGGCGCTAGTTAGTCGAAAGTAACTGTCTTTGAAGAAGCATTCATCTATATCATATGGGATATCACCCAAAACGCTCGCTTCGCCACTTTTAAGTTTCTCTACTTCATTGATGTCAGTTGTTGCAGTTCTCTTGATTTGGCTACCATATCGGTTAGTGAAGCACGATCTCCAAAACCACTTTTTCAATCTTGCATAAACTTTTGCATCATACGATATTTGTTTGCCATCAGGTTCTGCGAAAAACACGCACAGAGGAATAATTAACGCCGAATAGGGTAAATTCTTAAGAGACATAACCTTCAATTGTGTCCTCAAGAAATCAATAGCACCAAAAATTCCATTTCTTACTTTAGGAAAAGCAGTTCTAACCTGTTGACCATTCAATTTTAAAAGGGTATCTGGAGTAGGGTCTTTCATCAAAATAGCAGCAGCACATCTTAGGATCAGATCAGAATCTTCACCAACTTCAGAGAATCCAAACTCTTCAAGATCTTCTTTCAATTCTTTGAAGTTCTCTAGTAGATCGAAATCATCATTCCAAGTCCATGCGGCAAGAAGTTGAAGAGTATCAAGTTCCATTCCCAATCTATTGACACGTTCAAATACAATGGCAACGATTGCCCTATCATCCGTCTTGAGAATTTGGGCAGGAATTGACACTTCCTTAAATTTTTCTTGCATTCTATCCAATCGTCTAATTTGATCGTTTGAAAATTTCGAAGCTGCTTCTCTATATTTCACGGAATCAAATAAGACGCTTAAAGGAAAATGGCGATTTGGATCAACATCACCCTCTTGAAGGGCTAAAAATTTACTTTCTTGTACATCGTCATCTGCTTCAAAATCGAAATATATTTGCAGCCATCCACCTTCTGAGGTTGGTTCTAACTCGGTTTGGAAAACAGAGAATATGGATGTGAGTCTTTGCTGACCATCCAGCACATAATCTATTGGATAATCCTCCGTTGGCTTTGGAAGCTCAAATTGCCCTAGTTTGCGTTCTACTGCAAGCTTGTATTTAGTTCGCCAAAGTAATAGTGATCCGAAAGGATAATTTTTATAAATACTGTCCATCAGGTATGCAACCCTATCCATACCCCAGACAAAACCTCTTTGGAAAGCTGGGATTCTCACACTACCGCTACTTACGGAGTCTAGTAGTTTTCTGATCGAATAGGATTGATACTCCATATTCAGTGGCATAAAATCAGGCTCCCCTTATTTTCTCTGGATAACCATTATAGATTCTGGGCTGGTCAAAATCAATCAATGTACGCCGCCTAACCATTAATTATACAGAAATTTTCTCTATAACACTCCTGAGAGTAACGATGTGGGTTAACTTTCGGCATATCACACCATTTTAGCACCATCGCAGCGAACTTTTCCCCATATCATAACCAAAAGCGTATTAGCCAGATTAAACAACCTCTTTTAAGTAGATTCCTAACAACAAGCTGCAATAAAATAGACTTTTCGGGAAGTCTAGCACTACTTGCTTCAGTCCACCCCACAATTACCTAATTTTCGGGGAAAAAGTGCCTAAAATTTCCCCTCGATCGCTCTTATGTCTGGCACTTTTTGAGGGCAAAAAAATCTAAAAATCTTAGCCAACAATGTTTTTAGATTTATTCAGCCAACCCTAAGTTAAATTTTGAGTTGATCGATTAAATCGCGCATGATTTTGGCCGAATTATGTAACTGTTGGGTTTCTCTGGGACTGAGGGCAAGATTCAGGGTTTTAATCACTCCTTTCTCGTTAACCACCGAGGGAATACTTAAACACACATCTTTGAGACCGTATTGACCATCGAGGAGAGTGCTAATAGTGAGAATTCTTTCTTGGGAACGTAAAATCGCTTTAACGATATCCGTGGTAGCTAAACCGATCGCATAGCTAGTATAACCCTTGCGTTTGATAATTTCATAGGCGGCGTTTTTAACCTGAAGAAAAATTTCTGTTAAGCTTTCTTGGTCGGCCGCGCTTAAATCCTGCCAATCTCCTTCTAATAACCTTGCTCCTCCGATATTAGCCGAACTCCACACAGCAAGCTCACTATCCCCGTGTTCACCGATAATATAAGCGTGGACGTTACGCGCATCTACATGGAGTTGGGTGGATAAAAGAGAGCGTAAACGAGCAGAATCTAACACTGTACCCGAACCAATCACCCTAGAAGGCGGAAAATGGGTGATTTTAAGGGTAACATAGGTCATGATATCGACGGGATTACTCACCACCAAAATCAAAGCACTGGGGCAGTAAACAGCCACATCCGCAAGAATACGGCGGAAAATCGCCACATTTCGCTCAAGGAGATGTAATCGGGTTTCTCCCTCTTTTTGGGCGGCCCCGGCAGTAATAATCACCACATCGGCATTTTGTCCCACATCGGCCACGGTTCCCATTTTCAAGTCTGTGGGTTCAATAAAAGGCATTCCGTGCCTTAAATCCATCACTTCCCCCTCGACTTTGTCGGTGGCGATATCTTGCAGAATTAATTCATCAAAACAGTCTTGAATTAACATCGAGTAAGCGCAGGCCATCCCCACCTGACCAACACCGATAATCACCCCCTTGCGAGGACGCAGAGGTGCGGGTTTTTCAGCGTAGGGATTGGGAGTAAATATTTTATCTAACATAGATTTTTGCAGTTACTGGCTCGGTAAGCTTATTTTAAGGGGAAAAGGTTAATATCAGGTAAAAAGAGACTATAAAGAGATTTTGAGGACGTTACCAGCCATTTTTTTCTGGTAAGTGGTCGGACAAATTTCTTGTCTTTATTCCTTGACCTCTAGTTTAAGAGAATTGAGGGCCGCTGACAGCTTCAGGCTATATCCTAAAATTAGGAATAAAGTGACAGTAGGAGGCGAACCGATGATCTATCACATCACCACAGAAAGAGGTTGGCAAATAGCTCGTGAAATGGGGGAATATCGGGCTTATTCCCTAAAAAATGAGGGATTTATCCATTGCTCCACCTTAGAACAAATTCCGAAAGTTGTGGACGCTTTTTATCAAAATCAGCCAGATTTGCTGGTTTTAGCCATTTCTCCTGAACAATTGCAGTCCCCTGTCAAATGGGAGCAGCCCCAGCATCCTAACCCAGAAAATGCAACTCTAGAGCTAGAAAAAGAGACCTTTCCCCATATTTACGGTGCTATCAACCTAGAATCGGTAGTTTTTGTCAAACCCTTACAGGAGTTGCTCAATTCCTAAAACTAAATCATCTAACTCTTGGTAATCGGGGAGAGTAGTATCGATGCTTAACCCGCGCCGAATCACGAGGCGATCCCACTGTGGTCGCGATAATAGCTCGCTAAAGTAGCGCGCCTTGAAAATTAACAAATTTGCCTCTAGACCCGTCTTAATACGCCCTAAATGGGGCAATCCGAGCAGATTTGCTGGGGTGAGGGTGACACTATTTACCCAGTCAGCGTAGGGTGTGTCGAGATGGGCAATCCGCACCGCTTGGGTAAAGACTTCTAAACCATCGTGATCCCCAAAACCATAAAAGGGATCGCGACAGTTATCGCTGGCAAAAGCTACCGGAATTCCCGCTTTTTTCATCTCTTTTACCTTAGTTGTCCCGCGCCAAAAGGGGGTTTTTTCCTCTTGACGATCCTGTAGGTAGAGATTGCACATCGGCAAGCTAACGATAGCAATACCCGCATTTTTGACTAAATTTAGGGTTTCTTGGATTATTTCAGGGGATTGTACCGCTAAACTGCAACAGTGACCACAGATGATTTGTCCAGAAAATTGCTCTTTGATAGCAGTACGGGCGATCGCTGCTAAACAGGTAGAATCGGAATCGCCGTTTTCATCCAGATGAAAATCGAGATTTAAACCCCTTTCTTGGGCTAATTTGAAGGTAATATCAATTTGTGCCTGTAAATCAGGATTTGTGTAGGCTACTCCCCCTAATATGCCCCCAAATTCGGCGATTTTATCGGCTAAGGCCGCTCCCTCGGAGGTTTGATAGTAGTCAAGGGAAACTAGGGAAACCGCTTGCAGGGTGATTTTACCGGCCCATTGTCGTTGCAATTCTGCCAAAGCGGTTAAGCTAATCTGTGCCTGTTGACCAAAAGAGTCGATATGGGTGCGAATAGCGGCGGTTCCGTGGGCATAACTGCATTTAACGCCGAATTCCATGCGACGATACACATCCTCTAAGCGCCACTCCCGTCGGGAATCCTCTAGGGCCATTTTTAAGGCACTGTCAAAAGTGCCATCATGGTTAGGACAACGATGCCAACTATGACCTTTATCGAGATGGGTGTGCATATCAACAAAGCAAGGAAAAACAATCTTTTTTTTGAGGTCAATAACGGGAATATTATCTTCGGGGGGGATTGTTGAGGTGATGCGATTAATGTTACCGTCATTAATTTCCAGATTAACTAAGGTTAATCCCTCGGAGGTTTGGGGAGAGAAACTCTCATTTTCTAGCAGGGAAACGGGAATATGAGCATTTTTGAGCCAGTAGCGCTCGCTTGAGGGAATCATAAGACCTCTGGTAAAAATCAAAAATTGTTGTTAGGATTAGGAGCCAGTCGTCGGTGCATCTCACATTTGCAGGAATACCGACAGTCAGCAATTATCAGTAACTCTTATAGCGGTTCTCACACCTGTGTGACACAGTTAAACCTTTGCTAATTAAGCTTTTCAACATCGATAATGTACCTCTTGCGAACAGGAAACGCTATAGATAATTACAAATGTATCAGCAGCTGCGTGTAAGCATCCCACCGAAAAACTAATGCGCGGGGGGTTTGGGGGCGGCGCCACGCTCCCAACGGGGGGTTTGGGGGGTAGAACCCCCCAAAAGCTTGGATTGAGTGATAAAATCGGAAGTAATGCCCGATCTTAGCCGAGAGTTTCCCCGTAAAAATCCCAATTGGTAGATTGACAAAAATGAGATGCACCCTCGGTCGTCGGTCGTCAGAAGAATTAAGAATGAATAATAATCAATTATGCGGTATTAAGTAAGGAGTGTTAAATGGCATTAACAGTGCTATCTTTTCCCTGATTACTGATTACTGATTACTTATAAACCGGCAGACGCGGCTTTAATTCCCAGCCATAAACTGCTAAAAATTCCTTTAATTTATCGGGGTGTAAATGGAGGTAATCGGGATTAACTTCATCGATAATGCCAATACCGCCTAAATCCCGCGCTCCTGCCGCTAAACAATCCAAGAGAAAAAGAGGATCGGGTACTAAATTCGGGGGAATTTGAATGACAATATCTGGGGGCAGAATTTCCCTAGCTTGCCTAACCAGATCGGGTAATTTTTGCAGATCAAAAGGATTATTTTGCCACTGTTCTCTTTTGCCCGGATTGTAGGGTTGTAGGATCACTTCTTGAATATGTCCCCAACGTTGATGAATAGTGGCAATAGTTTCTAAGGTTACTAAGCGATCGCATTCTGTTTCACCAATTCCTAATAATAAACCCGTGGTAAAAGGAATTCCTAATTCTCCCGCCCATTGTAACTGCTCTAAGCGCAGGGATGGCACTTTACTGGGGGCATGACGATGGACGGTATCTAATAAAGTCACCGTCATTTGTTCTAACATTATGCCCATAGATAGATTGACATTTTTCAGTTTTTCCATCTCGGCAAAAGTTAAAATACCCGCATTGGTATGGGGATAAAAACCCATATTTAAAGCCAATTCTCCCAAATTATAAATATGCCGAAACCATAACTCTCGATTGGGTGCTAAAGGATGAACTTCGCCGCTAAGAATTAAAATTTCCGTAATTTCCGAAACCTGCAAAGCAGTTAAAATCTCTTTGGCTTTTTCCAAACTTAACCAGCCATCAGTGCCTAAATCCCTGCGAAAATTACAATAACTGCAACGATTGAAACACTCGTAGGTAGGTACAAGGGTATGAGAGGGACTATAGGTGACAATTCTTGACATTTTTTTCGGGATTGCAGTTCATTACGAGCATTCAAGGGCGAGAAAATTTGCTATCGTGGGGAGAATTGCTGTTTTATTCACCTAAAAACGCTCTCCCTTTTCGCTTCCTCCTATGATTTTCGATCCTGCCAGTCTTCCCTCCCATCGTCAAACGATTCGCCCGATTAGCGCCACGGCCCTGCACGGAATTGTATTTCAAGATGACAAATTAATCGCTATCGACGCAAAAAACGGCTATTTATACCAAATTGCCCTGGATAATGGTCATACAAGCGTACTTAATTCCCATCGCTGGCAAGAATTCGTCGGGACGACGGGATTGGCAATCGATGATCAAAATAACCTCTGGTTTACCACTCGCGAAAATCTCTACTGCTGTACTCTCGAAGATTTTACCCCGAAATTTTTTACCCGTCTTCCCTACACCGCTAACGGAGTTGCCGTAACTGGCAACACAATTTATGTCACTTGTCAACGTTCTGGACAAATCTTTATATTTGATCGCCAATCGGGACAGGAAATTACCCGTTTGTACGCACCGGGTATCGGCATCGAAAATATCACCATTCGCGGGGAAGAACTTTGGCTAACGGATACCCTAGAACAAACGGTTTACTGTCTCGATCGCGCCACGGGAGAACAGCTTTTTAGCATGATAACTCCTTTTGAATCACCGACGGGATTAGCATTTTATCGCGATGCTAACAGTGGCAAGGATATATTATATGTGGCCTATGCTTTCCAAGAACCCTGTATCCGCGATAATCCCAATTCCGAACAGGTTCACGAACTTAGTTATCGTCCGCGTACTTTTGTCCATCCTCTATATTTTCACTACGATCCCGCTAAAAAATACGCCCTTTCTAACGGTTATCTGATTGAATTATCCTACGTCGAGGAATTGGAACCCCTCTATAATATCGAACTAAAAGATGTGGAATGGCGCATCGCTTTACCCTTAGAAACACCACGGCAAAAAATTCGCAGCGTCGAAGCGGTGGGATTGCCTTTTATTGAAGAAATTCAGGACGGGCAGCGGGTGGCAGTATTTAAGTTCGAGCAAATAACCGGCAAACAACGTCATATTTTTGGGTGGAAAGTAGTATTAGAAGTGTGGGGTATTAAATACCAAATTACTCCCCAAGATTGCGAAGATTTACCCCCCTTACCCGCCGATTTTCCCGATCGCTATTTGATCGATAATGATGATCTGGCCATGAATACAGAAATTATCCTCAATGCTGCCGAAGAAGCGACCGGTCGGGAAACCAATCTCCTCAGAAAAGTTTATAGTATTCGTAATTACGTCTATGATCAGCTTTCCTACGGCATCAAACCCAACATCGACACCCCTGATATTGCCCTGCGGCGCGGAGTCGGTTCCTGTGGGGAATATGTGGGTTTATTATTGGCTTTGTGTCGTCTCAATGGTATTGCCTGTCGCACGGTAGGACGCTATAAATGCCCACCCCATGCCCTCGAACGTAATTTACCCCTCGAACCGGATTACAATCACGTCTGGATGGAATTTTATCTTCCCTCTATCGGTTGGGTTCCCATGGAGTCCAATCCCGATGATATTTTTGAAGGTGGTCCCTATCCCAATCGTTTCTTTATGGGTTTAGCTTGGTATCACACGGAAATTGCCAAAGATATCCCCTTTGAACGAATGCTCAGTCAAGGACAACCGGTGTTAAAAACCCAAGTTCCCATCGGCGATTTAGCGATTAATCACGTTCAATTTATCATTCTTGAGGAATTAGCCCCAAAAGACTAGAATTCTGACCCATCATCTAGGATGCCCATTTCTCTGTCTCTTTCTTCTTTGAGTTCTTTGACCATTTGTAAACCCGCACCCACACAGAAGCCTAGGGCTGCCCCGGCACCGGCAAAATAACGTCCATAGATGATTTGATAGTGATGGGGATTTCTATAGTTGACTTGGCTGGGATTGCGTTCAATGCGGCTAATGCCATAACCAATACCAGCACCAACTAAAGCCGTTACTAGGCCTGAAAATAGAACTAGACGAAAGTTCATGATCTTATCTCCCGATGGACTCTGACTTTAGATTATCGCTGAAAATTAGTTAATGGCAAGCTATCGCAATAATTTGTTAAGTAGTCGTGTCAAATCAATTTCCCTTGAGATGTGTAATTAATTTTGCTTAGGTACTTAATTAAGTAAATAAACTGGCATCAACCCGAAAATATGCTCCCAAAGACCTAGCTTCTGACTGATTGATGCTGCGTTGTCCATTAATTATTTGCTCCACCGCATCAGGGGAACCCAAAATAGTAATTAGCTCTGGATATTCTATCTCGTTAGCTTCTATCAGATGCTGTAAGGTGGCTAAAGGATTTCTGTCAGGAATTGGATAATTATCCGCCTCGAACCTTTCGATCAAACTAATCAATAACTCCAGTAAAGCCTCCTCCTCTAAACTAAGTTCCGAGCGATGTTCCAACTCTTGAGCAATTGCGATTACTCGCTCGTTTTCCACCTCTGTGGTGATTGCTTTTGGTTGATAGTAAGCGAGTAATTCTCCATAGGTTTTAGAATTAAAAGTAAGCATCATTTTTCCAATTTTCTTTATCGTACTCGGCATGGGTAAGAATATATTTAATATAGATAGTTTGTCGGCTATAAACTAGATCTACAATTAGACGAAAGTGATTTCCTTTAATGTTAAAAACAGTGAAATTACCAACAGATTCAGCACTTTTATAAGTGGCTGGCACATCGATTAGATTTTGCCATGCTGCTTTACTAGCGACTCTATACCAATCATAGAGAGACTCGCAGGAATTAGCATTAGTGATACAGAAATCGCGAAGTATTCGACGGCTAATTCCCCGCATAATACAAATATACCTCTGGCAGTTTCTGTCAATAGCAATTATATCTCAATATCTAGGCTAACTCAAGCCAGCGGGCTGATTTGCTCACACTTTACATTGCCTAAAATGGTAGCACTTGGAGCTAATGGGGAGGTTTTTCCGCTTACCAGCTAAGTAGGTGGCTGGAATTAAATATAAAATGAACGTAGGTTGGGTTGAAGCATGAAACCCAACGCCCGCTAGTGGGGAGGTTTTTCCGCTTACCAGCTAAATCGAGAATATCAGGAGAATTGATGCCTAAAGGGAGAGAAAATGTATTAGGCTAAAAACTAAACTATTTTGGCCAGATTTCTTTGAAGACCTCCTCAGCCTACTTATTGGTTTTCCACGGTAGTCGCGATCCGCGTCCAGCCATGGCGGTGACACGATTAGCAGCCTTAGTTCAAGAAAAAATCAGTCAACCCGCCGAAAGATTGGCGAGTAAATCGGAGTTTAGCCCATCTCTAGCGGTTCTAGAAGCAGATAATCGGGTATTAGTGGGGACTGCCGCCCTAGAATTAGCGATAACACCTCTCCATCAAAAAATAGAAGCTTTTGCCCAACAAGCACAAAGCCAAGGATGTAACCGGTTGCAGATTATCCCCCTGTTTCTCCTGTCGGGGGTTCACGTTAAAGAAGATATTCCCGCAGCCGTGGCCAAAGTGCGATCGCCGATTGAGCTAGAGTTAAAGCCCCATTTAGGCAGTTATCAGGGCATAAAATCGCTGTTATCCCGACAATTTGCTGATTTAAGCCCCCAAGACCGCATTTTACTGTCCCACGGTAGTCGTCGCCCCGGGGGTAATCGGGAAGTGGAAAATCTAGCGGCGTTTTCTGGAGCAATTACAGCTTATTGGTCGATAGAACCGAGTTTATCCCAACAAATCGAGAGTTTAATTGCTCAAGGTAGCCCAACAATTGCTATACTGCCCTATTTCCTCTTTACTGGTGGAATTACCGCCGCGATCGAAGCCCAAGTTTTTGAACTATCACAAAAGCATCCAAATGTCAATATATCTTTAGGTAAATCTTTGGGGGCGACGGGGGAATTAGCCGAGATTATTGTTGAGGAAGGATGTGGATGAAGCGGGCAGCGATCGCTTTGGGCGGTAATTTAGGAGATTCAGCGACAATTTTAGGGCAAGCTTTAGGGGAATTAGAGCGAGTCAAAGGAATTAAACTAGAAGCTCATTCCCAATGGTATCAAACCGCAGCCGTCGGCCCTCCTCAGCCCGATTATCTCAACGGTTGCGCCATTGTGCAAGTGGACTTATCTCCCTTAGATTTACTGCATAAATTGTTAGAAATCGAGCAGTTATTCGGGAGAGTCCGACGGGAAAGATGGGGACCGCGTACCCTCGATTTAGACTTAATATTTTATGATGACCTGATCTTAGAAACGCCCGAATTAAAGATACCCCATCCCCGCTGCCGAGAACGGGCCTTCGTGCTGCTTCCCCTGGCAGAAATTGCCCCCGATTGGCGAGATCCCGTAACTGGAAAAACTATCCTTCAGCTATTGGGCCGATTGGGATTGGCGGAGTAGGATGTTAGGTGTTAGGGTTTTAGTTGAAATTCCCCCATCTCTCCTGCTCCCCACGTCCCCACGTCCCCACTTCCCCATCTCCCCAGATAACCTCATCTCAGTTACCGCCCCGAAACTCTACAATAAAGGCAGCAGCATCAATAAACAGTAAAAAAATCAACCGTGACCAAGACCCCATCGCTCGAGGAAACTCATTACAATCAGGCTAAAGCTAGTTTGCAACAGGCCTTAACTTGGTATGCCAGTTTTCGCCGCCATTGGAATTATCCCCCCGATCCCCAACTTCAGGCCGCCGTTAAACAGGATTTGCAGTCCCTCAAATCGGCCTTGGATAAACTGGATGAAACAGTGATTCGGGTGGCGGCCTTCGGGTTAGTCAGTCGCGGTAAATCCTCGGTGGTAAACGCTTTAGTCGGTCAAAAAGTCCTGGCAACCGGCCCCCTGCACGGGGTGACACGCTGGCCGCGATCGGTGCGTTGGACACCAGCCACGGGTAAAATTCAGATAGAATTAATCGATACCCCCGGATTGGATGAGATTGAAGGGGAAGCACGGGCGAATATGGCCAGAGAAGTCGCTAAAAGTGCCGATTTGATTTTATTTATCGTTGCGGGGGATATTACCCGCACCGAATACGAGGCATTAGGAGAATTGCGCCGGGCTAAAAAACCGATTATTTTGGTGTTTAATAAGATTGATCTCTATCCAGAAGCTGATCGCCGTCAGATTTTTCAGCAGTTACAGAGATTAGGAACCAATCGGGACGAAAAAACGTTAGAAGATTTGTTAACTAGCGATGAGATAGTTATGGTAGCCGCCGAACCGCAACCGATTCCCGTCCGGGTGGAATACCCCGATGGGAGCGTGGTGACTGAGTGGGAAACCCCTCCCCCCCAAATTGAGGAGCTGCAAGATAAACTCTTAACGATTTTAAATCGGGAAGGGCGATCGCTGCTGGCCTTAAATGCTTTAGTGCAGGGGCAAGAAGCGGAGGAAAATATCGCTAGAAAAACCCTAGAACTGCGGGACAGTCAAGCGGAGGAAATTATCTGGCAATACGCGAAATATAAGGCTTTAGCGATTGCGGCCAATCCGATCGCTATTTTAGACCTACTAGGGGCTTCAATCGTCGATTTGACTCTAGTTCGGGCTTTAGCTCGTTTGTACGGCTTGCCAATTACCAGTCACCAAGCTGGTCAACTCTGGCGGACTCTACTTTTGAGTAGTGCGGGGTTGCTGGTGGGGGAAATCCTCGGCACTGTGATTATCGGTTTGGGCAAAACGGCAGCGGCAGCGGCGAGTATTTTTGAAAATCCTACCTCTTTAACTCTCTACGGTAGCACCGCCCTCCTACAGGGAGGAATTGCTGCTTATGGAACCTATATCATCGGGAAAGCCGCTAAAATCTATCTAGAACGCGGTTGTAGTTGGGGGGCATCTGGACCGAGTACGGTGATTAATCAAATTCTCGCTCAAGTTCATCCGCAAACTATCTTATATCGTTTACGTCTAGAGCTAGAACAGTGATTTTAAGGGAAAAAGTAAAAAGGAAAAAAGGCAACAGTGATCAATTAAATATTTCCTACTGACTACTGATGACCGACTCCTAATTTTAGAAACTTAATTTTTGACAACGACCACTAGCTAGAAATATCGAGAGAAAATCATGTCTGCTGCCCATAAGTCCTATATTCCCGTTCCCGTTTCTCGCCAAAAAAGCCAAGGCAGTCAACACCGTCCCCAGTCACCAGTAAATCAGACGACCCCAACAGTAAAACCGACGACTAAATCGGTGGTGAGAGTTCCCGTGGCCCCGACACAAAAACAATTAGCCTCGCGTCAATTACGTTCCCTTTGCCTCCTAGAAAGAATAGTGGCCGTGATTACTTTTTGTCTGTTGGGTTCGACTCTGGGAATATATGCTTGGACGGTATATATTCCCAAGGTTTGGGACAAAGAATTTGGTAAACTGGAAACACTGCAACGTCACGAGCGCCATCTTTTGGCCACCAATGAAACCCTTAAACATCAACTAGCTCAACAAGCAGAAAAACCCGAAACCGGATTAACTCATCCCCAACCCTTCCAAACTATCTTTTTACAGCGTAAATCTGCCCCTAACCTGAAACCGGCCACCGCTTCTCAACCCCAATCTACCGTCAATTCTCGACCGAGAAGTGCCTATTAACAGTTATCAGTTATCAGTTATCAGTTATCAGTGGGGAAGTTAACAGTTAGCAGTTATCAGTTAAGTGGGGAGGCACAATTATGTGTAGGATGGGTTAGCGGTAGCGTAACATAATCGGGCGTTGGGTTTCATGCTTCAACCCAACCTACGTTCATCTTATATTTAATTCCACCCACCCACTTATCAGTTATCAGTGGGTAAGTTAACAGTTATCAGATGTGAGTTTTTAAGTGTACTGTTTACTGTTTACTGTTTACTGTTTACTGCTCACTGTTTACTGATTACTGCTTACTGATTACTGATTACTGTTTACTGATCACTGATTACTGATCACTGAAAGATACTGCTCATGACTGACACAAAAAGACCCAGATTTAGAGGTAAAGAAACTCGATCGCCCTCGGGCAGGATCCGGGACAGAAAGTCCTATTTAACCGCCAAAAAACGGCAACAACAGTTAAAAAAAATGCCTTTGAGTAACGGGCGATTGGTGGCGGTGTGGTTGATTTTAGTCATGGGTATTGTGGGTTTAGCTTGGCGATTGTATCAGTTACAAATAGTACAAGGACAGGAATTACAAAAAAGAGCCAGAAAACAGCAAACTACCAGTATTAGACCCTATATTCCCCGACGGGCGATCGTCGATAGTAATGGTAATGTTTTGGCGACCGATCGCTTGATTTATACTCTTTATGTACACCCAAAACTGTTTGCTATTCCGCCGGCAGAAGTGGCTGATAAATTAGCTCCTTTATTAAATATTCCTACTAATCAACTGATTCAAAGATTTAAAGAAAAAGAAACAGGAATTCGTTTAGCCAATCAATTAACCGAATCCGTGGCTAGGGGATTAAAACAATTATCTCTTGACGGTGTAGAATTAGAGGAAAAGTACGCTCGTTATTATCCCCAAGACGATGTGGCAGCCGACGTGATTGGCTATGTAGATAAAGAACATCGTGGTCAAGCAGGATTAGAACGAGGTTCCAGTCAGTTATTAGAAAGAGACCCTTTTTCTGTCAATACAAGACGCATGGGAGACGGGCGAATTTTACCAGCTTTTGTTCCCGATGGTATCTTTCAATTTGATGAATTACAGTTAGAAGTAACCCTCGATTTAAAACTACAAAGAGCCGCCCGCACAGCCCTACGAGAACAGCTAAAAAAATTTAATGCTAAACGGGGGGCTGTCATCGTCATGGACTCCCTTGATGGTTCTCTTTTAGCCCTAGTTTGTGAGCCAACTTTTAACCCCAATGAATATTATAAAGCCAATGTGGCTCTATTTAAAAATTGGACTGTAGCCGATCAGTACGAACCGGGGTCAACTTTTAAACCAATTATTATCGCCCTGGCCATGAAAGCAGGGGCAATTAAAGCTAATACAGTAGTCAATGATCCGGGGGCAATTACTGTCGGTCCCTGGACGATTAAAAATGCCTCTAAACAGGGTTATGGGACGCTAGATATGGCCCGAGTTCTGCAAACCTCTAGTAACGTGGCCATGGTGCAAATTGCCCAAAAAATGGGGCGAGTTGATTTCTATAAAAGTTTATTAGGATTGGACATAAATCAAAGGGTTGGTGTAGATTTACCCGGAGAAGTGTCAGGATATCTCAAACCCGAACAAGAATTTCTGGATAATGCCATTGAATCGGCCACCGCTTCTTTTGGTCAAGGTTTATCCCTAACGCCTTTAAAATTAGTACAATTGCACGGTGCGCTGGCCAATGGTGGTACCTTGGTAACTCCCCATGTGATCAAAGGATTAGCCGACGACCGCGGCCGTTTGCACTGGCAGCCCGATTATCCCAGCAAAAAAGTCTTTTCTCCCACCGTAGCCCGGCAAGTGGTGGAAATGATGGAAACCGTCGTCAGCAAGGGGACGGGGGTAGCGGCCCAAATCCCCGGTTATCGCATCGGAGGCAAAACGGGAACCGCACAAAAAGCTAGTCCGACGGGGGGTTATCTACCTAACGCCAAAATTACCAGTTTTGTCGCGATTTTACCGATCGAATCGCCCCGTTATGTGGTTTTGGTGGTGGTGGATGAACCCAAGGGTGCCAATACTTTTGGCTCCACTGTTGCCGCTCCTGTGGCAAAAACGGTGATGAATACGCTCATTTCCCTCAAAGGTATCCCCCCCACCTCCAAGGTCGTTCCGGCGGGTTCTGCGACCAATAAACCCCCGCGGCAGGATTAATTTAAGTCTTTTTGAAAGAGGCTTTATTTAACAAAGCACAGAGAAATATTATGGGGCTGTCATTCCCATTTCGATCCATACTTCTATCAAATCTCGTATAACTCCTGTAACCATCTCAAAAAATTTGCCGATTGGGGATGGGAGCGATTAAGTATTCTTTGTTTGACTGCATCGTGAAGTTGTTTCCCCGGAGGATCTTGCCAAGCTAAATAGGTATGAATATTAGCCTTATCTAGATGATAATCCCTATAGGTTGCCCCTTGTTGTTTTGCCTCTATCACCTTGTTTTGTGTATATTGCCAAAGATTATTATCGGGAACTAAATAGGCTAAAAAAGTCTCTAACATCCCTCTAGATTGATTATCGGGCATCATCCACACACCGAATTTTATCCCCGATTCTAGAGTTATAATTAATCCCTCTGCTGGTAAATTTTGAGGTAAGTTAGGTATATTTGGTAAACAGGCATTATATAAACTTTTCCAACGATTATCAGGTTCTTCGTCCGCATCCATAATAATTCCTAAATGAGTTAGTCCGTTAGGAGTTTTTAGTTGCGTAGAGATATATTTAGGTTTTAGTAAATTTTCAACACCATCACAATTTATGATATTCAATGGTTCTTACCCTCTATTCCAAGTAACTCCATTTGCTGCCATTAATTGGGGAATAACTCTCAATTCCTCTGCACCTTCCACTAATAACTTTTTTGTCTCTATTTTAGGCATTGTTACCGCACCTCAAGATTACTTGTAGAAGCAATAACAATTTCTTCTGGATCAAAGATTACAGATTGGCTTTTTTCCCTATCTATCCTTTGAATAGTAATCTCGTTATCGGTAATTTTTTCTTCGGTAATTAATTCGCCTAAACTTTGCCAACAATCGCGGCTGTGAGTGGTGGCAAATACCTGAATATTGAGTTTTTTGGCGGTTTCCCAGACTACTTTCCACATATCAGTCATGACAGTAAAATGCAATCCGCTATCAATTTCATCAACTAATAAAATTCCATTTTCAAGATTAACCATCGCTAAAACTAATCCTAACATTCGCCAAAATCCATCACCTAAACTGCCAATAGGTATAGGTTGATCATGATTTTTAATTTTGATTAAAAACCCACCTCTAACACCTAGGTTATTTGAAGTTAAATACTTGCCAGAACCAACACTGGCTATCCTTTCAATTTTTGGCTCAATAATTTTCAAAGATTCAATAATTAAATCTTCTAAAGGAGAGAGAACAATGTTATCAAAAAGTGCTGCCATATCAGAACTTGTTAGAGAAAATGGTGTTAAGAACTTCAATTCAATTTTATTATTAATACCTATTTTATGGGAAATTCTGCTTAAACTAGCCATTCTTCTTGTGGAATCTCTGGCAAGAGTACCGTTGGCAAGAAGTTCCAGTTCAATAGGTTTTTGTGATTGACTCCATCTAATACTTAAAAGAAGTTTATTCCATTCCTCATCGTCGAAAATATTATCATTATTTAAATCATCATTTTTGTCTGAAAATGGAGATAGTTGTATAGGAATACTTTTCACAGAAATAGTAACACTTTCCTGATGTGATTTTCTAGAACCAATGATAATAATTTCCTGACTTGGGACGATTTCATGCCCAGGAAATAAATGACAAATTTCAAAAACTTTAGTGCGACTAGGTAGATTACTTTCTGACCAACCAAACTCACCTCTATAGCTAATAGTTTCAAGAAATATATCTATATTATTCTGAGCATACAAAAACTGAATCGCTTCTAAAATAGAAGTTTTACCGCTATTATTTTTACCCACTAAGAGATTAATTCGACCAAGATTGGCCATCTCAAAATTCTGAAACCCGCGAAAGCCTTCAATTTTTAGGGATTGTAACATGAGTGATTACCCCGGATTTTTAGTTATTAAATCTAGTTTATCTCAACCCCAGTAGCCAAAGCCCCCGACGAGACTAGATAGCGCAGACTCACCTTACCATCACAGATTAACTCAATCAGCGCTTTTAGTCCCTTTTCACCTTTCGATCATTATAGCTGGTTTCGGGGCAGAAAACCAGCAAAAACATGACTACAGAGGGAATCGCTGACTCTAGAGATTAATGACATCATATAATCAGGTTAGCGATAAATTCCTAGCTGCTGATACAGTTCAACTTCATCCTTGCCAACAGTTAAGTTTTTTTCCTCTTCAATATTCTGAATAGCTTGTTGAGTTTTTTCGTTAAAATCACTTATGGTATAAATCCCTTCTGCAATTCGTCGTTCTTTTTCCGCTTCTTCTAAAAATTCAGCTAGGTGTTTTTTTAGATAGGTTGCCAGGCTATCTTGTTGTTCTTCAGAAAGCAGTGCAATTTGCTCGAAAGTTTCTTGAATTAATTTAGTCATAGGTATTGTACTCCGAAGTTCGGTTTTTGAGGAAAAAAATCAAGATAAGTAGGTAGGCGTTAAAAATTATCAGACACCCCCGTTATCAAGGGTAGGGTTGATTCATGAATCAACCCTACCTTATCAAGGGGATATCCCCCCGCCTATCGGCACCCCCATTATTAAGGGGGGCAGGGGGGATCGAACCTAAAATCCATTTTTAATTTAATTATAACCAGCTACTTATAAATACTGCCCTAACACACCAAAAAGAAAAGTTTTTGATGTGTTACCTTGGGTCAACCCACTACTTATAATAAAGCCATTTCTCCCACCACTTCCAAGCGGGTATAACTGCCGATTTTGAGGAATTTTTCCGAGAGAGATTCGGCCACATTGGGAGTAATCCAGCCTAACTGTTTGAGAATTTGCAAAGCGGCGGCATATTTAGCCCGTTTGGAACCATCTAAAGCTTTTATTGCTAATCCTAAACCTTCACCGACGCGCCCAATACATTGAATCCCTTCAGCCCCGGCTTTACTGACGATTTCCCCTTGGCTAACCTGCATTAATTCCGTATCAAAAGCCCCTTCTCCTGCTACCATGCGGGGATGATAGGTCATCGCCCGGACGATTCTTTCTAAGTCTAAACGGTTGCCAGAGGCTAACTGGGCGTAGAGATGGGCCATTTGCCCCAACTGCATTGAATAGGTGGGCGCACCGCAGTCATCATGGGCGCTGATTAATTCATCTCCTGGCATCCCCAATAATTCGGCAATTTTGCTTAAAATTAGCTTCTGTATCTGACTAGAACGCCGCAGATAGCTATTTAACGGCCAGCCACGCTGTTGACACACCGCTAACATCCCGGCGTGTTTACCAGAACAATTGTACTGCAAGCGACTGGGTTTACCTTCCGGGAGAGGACATTGCAGGGCATTAGGATCGATATCGGCACGCCAGAGAATATTAAAGACTTGACGGGCGTGTTCCACCGTGCCTTGGTGAGAACTACAGATAATGGCTAGATCCTTATCGTTGAGATCGTAGCGTTCGAGGGTGCCGGTACTGATGACAGCCAGTGCTTGAAAAGGTTTCAGGGCCGAACGAATAAAGGCGCTAGTTTCGGCGCTGCCGGCGGTGGATAATACCCGGCCGCGGTCATCGCAAATAGCGGCCTCGACATGATGGACCGATTCAATAATACCTTCCCGGAGGAGATGAATTTCTAAGCGGTGGGTTGGTGAACGTTTTACCCTATTCATTCAGATTGGTTGCGGTTAGTGAGTGAAAAATAGCCAGAAAAGACCACTGATAGCGATAATTGCCCCTAGAATCAGGGCGGTTTTTTGTAAACGCTGGAGAATGGGCTGGATTTGATAGGAGACGATTAAACGATCGCGGGTTAAAATAGCGGCGGTTTTTGTCCAGATTTGGCCATCATACCAGCCCGACTCTTCATAAAATACTTTCTCTGATTGCAAGCGGTCATAGACGTAGATCCAGCCTAAATACAAGCGCAATAACACCAATCCTACCAAAATTGTCGAGCCAAAAATCCCCGCGCAGAAGAAGAGAAAAGGGGCTTTTTTGAGGGGAAAACTAGCGGCGGCAATCGGTCCGACAATTAACCATGTCCACAACCATAACCAGAGAAATTTTTTTGTATAAGAAGCTACATCTAGCCTCGCCCAACGAAAAAACCAAGATTCTTTTAATTGTTCGTACTCGTTAACCGGCTGCTGTTCTTCCGGGACGGGACAGAAATCAAGGGAGGATTTCATGGATTCTACTCCTCCAAATGGTCGCTAGGTAGAGGAATCCGTTGAGCATGACCCCAAAAAGCTTCTAAATTATAAAATTCCCGCTCTTTTGGTAAAAAGATATGAACAATGATATCGCCATAATCCATCAGGATCCAGCTACCTTCGCTTTTTCCTTCCACTTGTCGGGGGGATTGTTGCCATTCTAGTTCCATAGCGGCTTCGATCGCATCCTCGATCGCTCGCACTTGGGTGGTAGAATAGCCGGTAATAATCAGAAAATAATCGGTTAAATAACAGATATCGGCGACTTTCAGGATGGCGATGTCCCCTGCTTTCTTGTCCTCGGCAGCGGTGACAATTGTCTCCAGAAATTGTTCGGTCTTGAGATTTTCGGCGATGGGGGTAATAATTCCAGTGGGATTGGTCATTCAGGTTGTGGTTATCCTTTGGGTGAGGTGGTTGTAAGCGAGTCTTGAGATTATGTTAATCAATGGGTTTAGTTTCTGTTGGTTGTTCTTTAACAATTTGTAACGCCCAGTTGCGGGTCAGCACCGTGCGGGGATGAATGGGACAATGGCTACTTAAAAGATATTTTAGGGAATAATCGCAGGTTTGTTGAACGCTTTTATGGAGATTTTGATAGCTGAGTTGTCGTAGGGCGTTTAATTCGGGTGTATCGCCGCGATTGGGTTCCAAGGCATCGGCAATAAAGACTATACAGCTAAGATCGCTCATATTGGGTTTACCGAGGGTATGATTGCGAATTGCTTCGAGAATTTCCTCATCGGTAACGTTAAATTCTTTTTGGGCGACAACTGCACTGACATCGGCGTGGAGTAAGTGGGGATGGGATAAACAGATATTATCCACCTCTATTCCCGCCGATTCTGCCATTTTTAGCAGTTTTTTGGGCTTGAAAAATTTAGCCAGATCGTGTAGTAATCCCGCTTGCCCTGCTTGGACGGGATCGAGATCGTGATGACGAGCTAAATCAATACACATGGTCTCCACACCGAGAATATGTCGCAGACGGTGTTCGTTGACGTTTTCTTTTAACCAGTCGATAACTTGCTGTCGCATCTTTTTTTTGCCCTTGTGGAACCCCAAAACGATTGTAACAATTACTATACAATTTTGCCTATTGCTCCCGGGTTCGATCTTTACCAATCATCCTCGCAACTAGCTTCTAAAACTTCTTCTTGCTGCCAATCATCCTGAAAAGGTTGTACCACTTTACCGATCGCATCGGCCACAAAAGACTTAATAAATTCTTCCTTGCGACTGAGTTGAAATTGTCTTTGTACCACTTCCGTCATACCACCGTCACCCCAGTCTTGATCCTGACGGAAATATTCAATAAAACTTTTGCCGGCAATGCGGGTTAAATAGGCGGCACTGACCCCTTGAATTGCCTTACCGACTATATAGGTAGTAAAATTTAACTGTAGGATTCTGGCTAATAATTCTACTGCTCCTTTCACTACTCCCAAACTAACTAGAGTTTTGCCCAAAGATAGAGCCAATTCCTTGCCTCGATCGCTGTTAATTTCACAGCCATAAACTTGACCAATTTCCCTGACCATTTGAGCATTAACCGCCGCCGTTGCTAACAGATCGAACACTGGTAAGGGAGTCACAGCAATCACTCCCGCACCGATCCACTGATAGCGATCGATAATTTTATCAGCTTGGCGACGACGTTGGCGATCGATAATTTTCCTAGCTTCTTCTCCTAATCTTTGGGATTGTAAGAGGATATTATCCGCCACTAAATCCTCCCCTTCGGCCCGTAAAACTGAAGCCAACCGTTTAATTAAAGCTAAAATATCTGGTTCTGGTGTGATGATTTGTCCACCGGTTAACTGTACTGGTTGGGGATTAGCGGTAACGGCAATAATATCGGCTGAAAGAACCACTCCTTTTAGCCGTTCTCGTAATTGTTTTAAAATCATTTCTCGATCTTCATCGCTATAGAGATCGATTTTATTAAAGACTAAGAGAGAACGTTTACCAATATCAATTAAACGCAATAAAGGGGCGTATTCCGATTGTCGAATATCGTTATCAATGACAAATAAAAGTAAATCTGCTTCCGTGGCTAATTGTCGCGCTAACTGTTCCCTTTGACCTCCGGCTGCACCAATTTCGAGAATGCCGGGGGTATCGGTAATTTGAATTTCCCGATTCACACCTTTCATTTTTAAACTATAGGTTTCCCCTTTTTCCGTGGTTCCCATGGTTGCTTCCACATTGCCCACCATTTGACCGATGAGGGCGTTAATTAGGGAGGTTTTTCCCGCCGATCCTGTGCCGAAAACAATGATTTTAACTTCTTTTCTAACTAAACTTCGCTCAATTTCTTGGGAACGCTTAATAAAAACCTGTTGGGTTACTTTATCTTGAATTTGCTCTACTTGTTGCCGGATAGCTTTTAAGGTTTCCCCAGCGGCCTCGGTTTTTTCTACCGGTAATTTTAGGGGTGGACGGGAGGAAGAACGCAACCCGCGGCGACTTTTTTGCTGCTGGGGCAGCAGATAAAAGTAGTACAAAAGAATGTAGATCAGCAAGCCCAGCAGTCCGATAATCAGTAAAAGCAGAATATTGGCTAGTAGGGGAGCGAGAAAAACGATATCTCTGTAAAGACGATAGATAGAGTTGACTAACCACAACATTAATCCGAAAATAAAGCTCAGACCAATGATTAAAGCGGCAAGACGGGGTAATTTCATCAGCTTTAACGGTAGGGGATTCCTTGATCTTGATCTTAGTTCTTTGCCGGCCGATTGTCGGGAACTATAATAGACTGTTATCTATGAAGTAGGGAGACACAATTATTTATAGGAGCAGTAGCGTAACCCATGCGGGCGTTGGGTTTCATGCTTCAACCCAACCTACGTCCTCCACCTACCTACTCCCTATCTACCCACTTCATAATTCATAATTCATAATTCCCTCTCCCCACTTCCCCACTTCCCCACTCCCCCACTCCCCACTCCCCCACTTCCCCACCTCCTTCGGGCCAGAAAAGGGGTAAGATAATAAGTTTAGTGATAAGATGACCGAATTGTAAGCGGGGACTTGATATGGCAGAAACCCTATTATTTAATGCTTTGCGACAGGCGATCGATGAGGAAATGGGCCGCGACCAGACAGTATTTGTTTTGGGTGAAGATGTGGGTCATTACGGTGGTTCCTACAAAGTTACCAAAGATCTCTACAAAAAATATGGCGATTTAAGGGTTTTAGATACTCCCATCGCTGAAAATAGTTTTACGGGCATGGCAGTGGGGGCAGCCATGACGGGATTGCGTCCGATTATTGAAGGCATGAATATGGGTTTTCTTCTGCTTGCCTTTAACCAAATTGCCAACAATGCCGGGATGTTACGTTATACTTCCGGCGGTAATTTTAAAATCCCCATGGTTATCCGCGGTCCGGGGGGTGTGGGGAGACAATTAGGTGCGGAACATTCCCAACGTTTAGAGGCCTATTTTCACGCGGTACCCGGTCTAAAAATTGTCGCTTGTTCCACTCCCTACAATGCCAAAGGTTTATTAAAATCGGCGATTAGAGATAATAACCCCGTGCTTTTCTTTGAACACGTTCTTCTCTATAATCTCAAGGAAAATTTACCTGATAGCGAGTATCTTTTACCCCTCGATAAGGCGGAAATCGTTCGCAAGGGAGAAGATATAACTATTCTCACCTATTCGCGTATGCGTCATCACTGTTTACAGGCATTAAAACAGTTAGAAAAAGATGGCTATGATCCAGAAATTATCGATTTAATTTCTCTGAAACCCTTTGATATGGAGACGATCGCCGCTTCGATTCGCAAGACTCACAGGGTGATTATCGTGGAAGAATGTATGAAAACTGCAGGAATTGCTTCCGAGTTAATTGCTTTAATTAACGAGCAGTTATTCGATGAATTAGATGCCCCCGTGTTAAGATTATCTTCCCAAGATATCCCCACGCCTTATAACGGTAATCTAGAAAGATTGACGATTATTCAACCTAATCAAATTGTCGAAGCTGTCCAAAAAATGGTCGGCGATCGCATTTAACAAATTCTCCTTTTGATACTGAAGTTATGCAGAGACAAAATTGGTTATTGTTACTGATCATCGGCCTAGTTGTTGCCTCGATCTTTATCCTGATTAAGTTGCCCCTACAATTAGGTTTGGACTTGCGCGGTGGTAGTCAATTAACCATTCAGGTTAAACCCACTGAAACCGTGACAACCATTCAACCTAATGATTTAAAAGCCGTACAAAATGTGATTGAAAATCGCGTTAATGCCCTCGGTGTTTCTGAATCATTAGTGCAGACTGTGGACAGTAAAAATCAGGTAATCGTGCAACTACCGGGAGTCACAGATCCCAAAGAAGCTGAGAGAAACCTAAATGTTCAGGCCCAATTAGAATTTCGTCAGCAAAAACAAGGTACAGAAGGAGAATTCCGGGCTGAATATTCAATTTTTCAACAAAAAAAAGCGGAATTAGCCGCCCTTAAAGCCGAGAATAAACCCGAAAATGCCGCTAAAATTGCCGAACTAGAACAATCTCTCCAGAAATCTAAAGAGGCAATTTTAAATTTATTTGAGTCGGTGGACTTAACTGGAAAAAATCTGCAAAATGCCACTATTAGTTCCACCCAAGGCACTAACTGGGAAGTGGCCATTACTTTCGACTCGGAAGGGGGCAGTAAATTCGCCGAACTGACTAAAGCGATCGCTGGTACTGGTCGCAGTATTGGGATTTTCCTCGATAATGAATTAATTAGCGCCCCTGTGGTTGATGTGCAGTTTGCCCAAACGGGAATTACAGGGGGCCGGGCCGTGATTACTGGTAATTTTACCGCCGAAACTGCCAACGATCTAGCGATTCAATTGCGCGGTGGTTCCCTACCTTTTCCCGTCAAAGTGGAAGAAATTCGCACTGTCGGGGCAACTTTAGGCCAGGATAGCATCCGTCGTAGTATCTACGCCGGTTTAGTGGGTTTACTGTTAGTTTTAATCTTCATGGCGGTTTATTACCGTTTACCCGGGATTATTGCCGATGTTTCCCTGATTATCTATACTATTCTCTCTCTGGGGGCTTTTGCCTTAGTGGGAGTCACCATGACGTTACCCGGTATTGCCGGGTTTATCCTCAGTATCGGCATGGCAGTTGATGCAAATGTACTAATTTTTGAGCGTACCCGGGAAGAATTAAGGGCCGGAAAATCCCTATTTCGGGCGGTGGAGTCGGGATTTTACAGGGCTTTTTCCAGTATTCTTGATAGTAATGTCACTACTTTAATCGCCTGTGCTGCCTTATTTTGGTTGGGTTCAGGATTAGTCAAAGGTTTTGCTTTAACTTTAGCCATTGGGGTAGCTGTGAGTATGTTTACCGCTTTAACCTGTAGTCGTACTCTCCTGTTAATCACCGTGTTAAACGTCCCCAGCGTCCGTCAAAAACCCGAACTTTTCTGCCCTAATTTACCGGTAAATCAATAATCAGTTATCAGTTATCAGTTATCAGTTATCAGTTATCAGTTATCAGTTATCAGTTATCAGTTATCAGTAGTCAGTAGTCAGTAGTCAGTAGTCAGTAGTCAGTAGTCAGTAGTCAGGAGGAGATAGGGAGATAGGGAGATAGGGAGATAGGGTGATAGGGTTTTGGGGTGATAGGGTGATGAGACAACTTCCCCACTTCCCCACTTCCCCACTTCCCCACTGATTACTGCTTACTGATAACTGAAAAATCTCCCCACTCCCCCAATCCCTTTTTTCCCTTTTCCTTTTTCCTTTAAAAATATGGCATTTAACGTTACAAAACAGCGTAATTTTTGGTGGACAGTATCGGCCCTGCTGACGATTGGTAGTATTTTGGCCATGGTAATTTCTTGGTTCACTATTCAAGCGCCTTTGCGACCGAGTTTAGATTTTGTTGGTGGTACGAGAATTCAGATAGAATTAGCCTGTGCCAAAAAGAATAACTGTGAGAAACCCTTAACTACTGCTGAAGTGCAAGCAATTTTAGACGAGGAGGGATTGGGTAACAGTAGTGTGCAGGTGTTGGATAAATATACTTTATCGGTGCGGACGAAAACCCTCGTAGAAGAACAGAGAACGAAATTACTCGACACCTTAAATCAGAAAATTGGCACCTTTGACCCCGAAACCAGTCAAATCGATACAGTTGGGCCGACCATCGGTCAAGAATTATTTAGGTCAGGATTTTTAGCTTTATTAGTTTCCTTTTTTGGCATTGCCGCCTATCTCAGCTTCCGTTTTCAACGGGATTACGCTTTTTTTGCCATTGTCGCCCTGCTGCACGACGTTTTGATCACTTTAGGGGTCTTTGCGGTTTTAGGCTTAATTGCGGGGGTAGAAGTGGATAGTTTATTTTTGGTTTCCCTCTTGACAATTGTGGGTTTTTCTGTTAATGACACAGTGGTAATTTATGATCGCGTGCGGGAAAATTTTGTCAATACCCCCGAATTATCCGTGGATGAAATTGTCGATAATGCGGTCAGTCAAACCCTAACTCGTTCGATTAATACTACCCTGACCACTTTATTGCCTCTGGTGGCGATTTTTCTCTTTGGTGGCAGCACCTTAAAATATTTTGCCCTAGCTTTAATTATCGGTTTCGTAGCCGGGGCCTATTCGAGTATTTTTATCGCTAGTACCCTACTAGCTTGGTGGCGCGGTCGTTCCCCTCGACCCACACTCAATTACAGTTAGGATGCCATTGGTGAAGAATCAGTGGTTCTTGGATGGGTCGTAATAGTAATTTCAACCTGTTGATTGAGACGACCCAAAATTGATATCAAACGGTCAATAGTAAAGCGTCCCAAATTAGCACGGCGAATCTGGACAAATTCACTGTGATTAATTCCAGTTCGCACTTGAGCATCGCGGGTTGATAAGTCTTCCTTCTCCAGAAGCTTGATAATTTCAGCAGCAAGCAGTGCTTTCGCTTGTCGCACGTCCGCATCTACATCGCCAAAATCGCGGTACACATTCCCGCTACCTTGTACCAGTTCAAATTGTTCTTCACTCATCGGAAATTTTGGGTCTGAAACCCCGCCGTTCTAGGTTGGCTTTACGTTAGAATTAAAAGGCCAGTCTCGAAAACCAAGTGGACGGCGCAGCACCTTGAAAACTCGGCTTAGGGGGTTCCGACCAGAAAAGCTTG